>NZ_JAQFIQ010000050.1 GCF_029504745.1 Breznakia sp. PF5-3
CTGTATTCGAAAGGTGTGACAACTGCTGAAATCGCTGACCTTATTGAAAAGATGTATGGTCATGCGTATTCACCAGCAACGATTTCAAACATCACGATGGCAGTTGAAGAACATGTGCAAGCATTTCACTCGAGAAAACTGAACAAGCGTTATTCTGTTGTTTATGGTGATGCCACAATGATTAATGTCAGACGCGATAGTGTTTCGAAAGAAGCGTTGCATATACTAATTGGGATTACCCATGAAGGAACTAAGGAGGTACTAGATTACCAACTATATCCACAAGAATCAAGCGAAAACTACAAAGAAATGCTTGAAGACATTAAGCAACGTGGTACTAAAGAAATTCTTCTTTTCGTAACGGATGGTTTAACTGGACTAGCGAATGCTTGCTTAGATGTTTACCCAAAAGCAAAACATCAAGCTTGTTGGGTACATGTTCAACGAAGCGTTTCAAGAAACGTTCGTGCCAAAGATAAGAGAGAAGTTCTTGATGATTTAAAACCGGTTTATAGGGCGAAAGATGAAGTTGAAGCACGAAATCATCTTGAAGCTTTTAAAGATAAATACAGAAGTCGTTACCCAAAGGTGATTAAATCACTAGCGGATAATCAATCACTATTCAGTTTTTATGAATTTCCAGAAGCAATTAGAAGTAGTCTTTATACGACAAATCTCATTGAGGGGATGAATAAGCAACTAAAGCGAAATACCAAACGTAAAGAACAATTTCCAAACGAGGATTCACTTGATCGTTTCGTATGTGACTACATGATGGATTATAACAGACGATTTTCCACACGAATCCATAAAGGATTCGGATTAGTACAAGCAGAGATTAATGATATGTTTGACAAAAGATACAATTAAATTCTACTATGACGTTTACACAAAATTATTGACACTGCCTAATTTCTTTCATTTTTATATAATATAATTACTATCTATTATGAAAAAGTAATATAATGAATATAGGTGATGATATGAAAGTTGTCTTTTTAGATATAGATGGAGTTTTGAATTCTTATAAGTATATGGAAAAACCTTTTGTTTTAAAAGGGAAAAATTATCATTTTATTGATAAGAAAAATATTGCTAATCTAAAAGAAATTATTAATAAAACAAATGCAGTTATAGTATTATCTTCTACTTGGCGGCTATCTTTTTATGATGATTTAACAAGTAATAATAAGATGGGAGAAGCATTAATTTATGCACTGAAGGAAGCAAATCTTTCTTTGTATGCTATGACTCCTTATAATGGCATTGATCGCTACCAAGAAATACAAGAATGGTTGTTAGAACATCCAGAAGTTAGTACATATATAATCTTGGATGATACAGATTATGATTGGAAAGATATAAAGCCTTATTGGATTCCTTGCAACCCTAAGGTAGGTTTAACTAAAAAGGATGCAAAGAAAGCAATTCGTTTGCTAGGAGAGGTTAAAAAATAATAAAGAAAAAAGGGTATACTAAGCTTTGAATAGGTTTCATTCTGTTTCGTAAATTAATGATTGAATGTGAATGGTTAGAAATATAATTTCTGTTCCTGTTAAGTCGAATTCATATTTTTGTTTTAGGAACTGTGCTATGTTTTCTGCACATTTATATGGTAATTGATATTTTTTTCTAGCTTCAGGAAACCATTCGTCTATATTGGATACATCTTTTTGTTTCTTTAAAATTCGAATGGATAGATATTTTAAATGTTCGATTAGTCTTCTTCCAGATATAGATTTATGATCCAGTTTAAACATAAAATGATATTTTATCAGTTTTATCATTTCATTGATTTGTTCCATAATCTTAAGAATGTGAAGGGGTGAAACATGATGTCTAGCAGCAGCAATGATAATTGCTATATCTGCCATTGCATTATCATTCAAAGATAAGTTGAAGTTAGCATTCATATCTTCAATGATGACTTTAGACATACTATATTCTTCTTGAAAAAATGTAAGTACATTATATTTTGTGATATTGGATAAAGACAGTTGTACATGTTTGTAATCAACGTTGAGAAAATACTTATAGAGTGTAATATAGATTGAATTATCAATTTTTTCGGGTAATTTACTTTTAATATAAGATACATGCTTTTTTATGTAAGGGGCATAATTCATTATAGAAGGATGTGTATAAATGATGTTGTGAGTTTCTTTCATAGGAATACTCCTTTCGCTATTAAAACTATAAGCTGTCTTGTAACTTGACAGTCAAGCGATATTAAAATAGTATTTAAGAAAGAGGTTTATATGGAAAAAATTGATCGAGAAATATATTTATCAACAGGAGAGTTTGCAAAGATGGTGGGTATTCGTAGAAAACATCTAATTTATTATGATGAAATTGGATTGTTTTCGCCTGAAATTGTTTTAGATAATGGATATCGTTACTATTATTATCGTCAATTGTATACATTAAATATGATTTTAACACTGAAAGAGATAGGGATGTCATTGGAAGAAATTAAGCAATTTACAGATAATAGAAATCCGGATAGTATGATTTCAATTTTTAAAAATCAAAATGAAAAAGTAGAGAAAGAAATCGAAAAATTAACTCTGATTAAAGATATGATGAAGGTTCATGTTGAAACAGCACAACTTGCAAAATCAGTGAAGGTGGGAAGTATTCAAGTACTTGATTTTGATGAAGAGCCAATTTTTGTAGGAAGTGATAATATTTTTGAAGAAGATGAAAAACCATTGCTTTCAAAAGCTATTTCAAGGTTTTACAAAAATGTTAGTTCACAAGGCTACAGTTTTGCTTTTCCAATCGGCTTTTATATTGATTATGAGCAATATAAAAGAAAGAATTTTAAGTTTACTTCACATTTTTATTATCGAGTTGCTAGATCAAAGGAGTGTAAGCCAGCTGGGAAATATATTGTGCTATATGAATGCAATGCATATAGTGATAGAAATGCTCTATATGAGAGAATATTTGCGTATGCTAAGAAACATCATTATAAACTCACAGGTTACATATATGAGGACAATCTTTTAAATGAAATAACAGCAAAAGACCCCAAAGAATATATTTTGCGAATATCCATCAGAATAGATGAATAAAAAAACGCTACTTATAGCGTTTATATTGTTATGAGAGACTAAAATTCAATTTTACAAGATACCACCCTACCAATGATAGAAACAGGTAATTCATTTACTTCTTGAGCTGTGAAATAACGATTTTCATAATCTGGATTCGTTGCTTCTAAAATAAGTAAATTCTTTTCTTTGATTACTTTTTTGATAGTTGCTTCATCACCATTGATTACAACAACAGCAATATCTCCAGAGTTTACATCAGATTGTGCTTTAACATAAACCTTACTACCATCAAAAATATGTGAGCCAATCATAGAGTCTCCTTTGACTTGAAGGAAGTAATCACCTTTGTTTACGTCGGAATCACTTACTTCTTCATAACCTAGTAGTTGCTCATTTGCAATCAAATCATAGCCTGCCTTAACGAAGCCTAATACCGGCTTCATTTTTTTTGAATGTTCTTTGGAGTCTTGATTATCCCAGCTGATTAAGGTCATGGGATCAATTTCTAAGATGGTTGCTAATTTTAAAATTTTGTCATTTTTAATATTTTTTATTTCACCAGTTTCCCAACGGGTAACCGTTGGCATACTTACACCAACATACTTTGCCACTTGCTCAGTTGTCAGTTTTAATGATTTTCTTTTTCTTCGAATATATTCATTCATTTGCATAAAATCACCTCATAATTATTATAAGCAAATAAGTACATAAATGCAATTATGCAATTAAATAAAAAGAATAAATTACGTTTTTGTATTGTAATTACGTAACTTTCTAGTATAATTAAACTATAAAAAGTACGTAAACGTACTTTAGGAGGAGTAACTATGGAAGTTGCTGAAAAATTGAAAATATTAGCAGATAGTGCAAAATATGATGTTTCTTGTAGTTCGAGTGGAAGCGATCGCAAAAATACTGATAAAGGAATAGGAAATGCAAGTCTTTGTGGGATTTGTCATAGTTTCTCTGCAGATGGTAGATGTATTTCGTTGCTTAAAATATTAATGACCAATTCTTGCATCTATGACTGTAAATATTGTATTAATCGAGCTTCTAATAATATTCAAAGAGCTTGTTTTACACCACAAGAGATAGCAGATATAACAATTAATTTTTATCGAAGAAATTATATAGAAGGTTTATTTTTGAGTTCAGGAATTATCAAAAATCCAGATTATACAATGGAAATGCTGTGTGAAGCGATTTCTATTTTGCGTAATAAGTATCATTTTAATGGATATATTCATGCGAAAACAATTCCTGGTGCAAGTCAAGATATGATTAATAAGTTGGGGTTATTGGTAGATCGTATGAGTATTAATATAGAGTTACCTTCTAATCAAAGTTTGAAATTGCTTGCTCCCAATAAAGAAAAGGATGCTATTTTAGAACCTATGAAATATATTAAGAATACGGTTAAACAAGATCGAAAGTTTGTGCGAGCAGGGCAGACCACACAACTTATTATAGGTGCAACACCAGAGTCAGATTTTAAAATCTTATCCTTAGCTGAGGGAATGTATGGAAAGATGAACATGAAAAGAGTTTATTATTCCGCATATGTACCACTTAATCATGATGATCACTTACCAGCGCTTAAGAAACCGCCATTGTTAAGAGAGAATCGATTGTATCAAGCGGATTGGTTGCTCCGATTTTATGGGTTTAAAGTTGAGGACCTTTTGGATGATAGTCATCAAAATTTCAATGAATTATTGGATCCTAAAGCAGATTGGGCATTGCACAATATGGATTATTTTCCAGTTGAAATTAATAAAGCTGATTACTATACACTTTTACGAGTTCCAGGGATTGGTGTTTTGTCAGCAAAGAAGATAATGGCAGCTAGAAAACATCATAAATTAACATTTGAAAGCTTAAAAAAAATGCGCGTTGTTTTAAAGCGGGCAAAATATTTTATTACCTGTGATGGGAAATATTTTGCAAGTACTTCATTTTTTAATAGTAATTTAATTTCTAGTGCATTAATCCATGATGAAAGAAAGCTGCTTATCGATTCAACGGATACAGTTCAATTATCACTTTTTGAACCCACGACAAAGGATAGAGTAGAATGCATCACTGGACAGTTATAGATTGTACTTATTTGTATGATGGTTCACTTGAAGGGATATTGAGTGTTGTGTATACATGTTTAAAAGATAAGCAAATCCCAAATATGGTTATAGAAGAAGAGAACTATGTTGGAAATTTATTTGAACAACCTAAAATGATTTCTACAAATCTCGATCATTCTTCTTATATTCTCGAACAAATTCAAGAGAAGGTTTCAGATTTGGCTTTGTATTATGTATATACTTCATTTCTATCAAGTGACAAAAAGAAAGCCAATGCGCTTCTTCATTACATAATTTATGCTTTTAAATATGGATTTAAAATAAATCAAATGAAAAGTATAGATTGTGTCATTGAAGTACAACGAATTGCTAAGAATGTGAAATACGAAGCTCATCGATTTTCAGGCTTTATAAGATTTAAGGAATTAGAAAATAAGTTTTTATATGCTGAGTATGAATCTGATAATGATATTTTAACGTTCTTGGCAGATCATTTCAGTGATCGATTGCAACAAGAGATATGGATGATTCATGATAAGACGAGGTTTCAAATTGCTTTATACAATCGTGATGAATATATTATTGTAGATTCTAAAACAATTGATTTGACAATAATTGAAAGTGATCAAGAGGATTATTATCTACAATTATGGAAAGACTATTTTAAAAACATAACGATTAAAGAAAGAGAAAACAGGCGTTGTCAGCGAAGTTTTATGCCAAAAAAATATTGGAAATATTTACCAGAAACAAAAGGATAATAATGAAATAAAGGAGTTAAGATATGAAGAAAAGAATATTATCAAGTGACGAAGCAAGAGCCTCTCTTGTCAATGGAGTAAATCAGCTAGCAGATACAATCAAAGCTACCTTAGGACCAAAAGGTAGAAATGTTGTAATTGCAAATGAATATACAGGGCCATATATTACAAATGATGGTGCAACAATAGCTAGAGAATTTATATTAGAAGAACCATTTGAAAATGTTGGTGTCGATTTAGTAAAAGAAGTGGCATTGAAAACAAATGATTTAGCAGGCGATGGAACAACAACGGCGGTTTTGTTGGCACAAAAAATGATAAATGAGGGACTTAAGTATATTCGTGATGGATATAATCCGATGCTTTTGAAGAATAGTATTCAAAAAGCTGTAGATCTAGCAGTGAAGCATTTGTTTCAATCCACACAAAAAATAGTGATTCCATTACAGGTAAGGGATATTGCTACGATTTCTTCAGGTGAGCCAGCAATAGGTGAAATTATTGCCGAAGCAATTGAGAAAATTGGTGATAATGCGCTTATTTCAATAGAGGAATCAAAATCAACAGCAACAAAATTGGAGATTGTTAAGGGATATAAAATGGATGAGGGATATGTTTCAGCATATATGACAAATGATCAAGTTAAAATGTGTGCAAATTTAAAAAATCCTTATGTTTTAATTACAGATGAAAAGATTACTGCTATTGAACAGATTTCTAATATCCTTGAGAAGTTGATTGAAATAAATGCTGATCTTGTTTTAATATCAGATACTATTCGTGAAGATGTTCTCTCTACTTTGATTTTAAATAAGGTTCAAGGAATTTTGAATGTTGTAGCAATTAAAGCGCCATCAACGCACGAACATCGGAAAGAAATATTAGAAGATATTGCAGTTGTTACAGGAGGGAATGTGATTTGTAAGGAGTTAGGATATACCCTTGAAAACGTAGAGATTAATGATCTTGGAAGAGCAGGACAAATAAGTGTTGAAAAAGAATCGACAATGATTATTGAAGGATTTTCAAATCAAGCATTATTTAATCAAAGGTATGAACAAATTCAAAATCTTATTCATGAATCTACTACAGAGTTTGAAAAAGAACGTTTGGAATTGCGATTGGCAAATCTTTCAGAATCGGCAGCGATTTTAAAGGTTGGTGCAATGAGCGAATTAGAGATGAAAGAGAAAAAAATGAAGATTGAAGATGCACTTTGCGCTGTCAGAGTTGCGATGAAAGAAGGTATTTTACCAGGCGGAGGATTGGCGTATTTTAATACAGCAAAATATTTGGAATCATTTTCTAAGGAAATGATAGAAGATACAGTTGGGTTTCGCATTGTAATTGATAGTTTAAAAGAACCAGTTAAGCAACTCTTAATGAATGCTGGAGTTGAAGATGTGACAGAGCGATTAAAGAAACTTGAAACAGCGGATGCAGTAAGTGCATACGACATTCATTCTTTAACGTTAGTGGATATGTTTGAAGCTGGAATTATTGATCCTAGCACAGTAGAGCGAGTGGCGTTGCAATCCGCTTCTAGTATTGCTTCACTTATTTTAACAACCGAAAGTATCCTCGTGGATACTTCGATGGAAAGTATTATAAAAAAAGAATTGAATGATCAAGTAATTCAAGATAGCAATGCGGGATTATATTGATTTAAAGAAAAATATAACATAAAAAACAAAGTAAAAATAACCTTCAATTTTACTTTGTTTTTGTTTATAGTTCATTACAAATTAATTAGGATTTATAACAACATGAGAAAATTATCACAAATCTGTGGCAATATAGATACAAATGATTTAACTGTATTTTAATATTTATGATTATCTTTATTACGATGTATATCACTATTGTTTAAATACAATTTATAGTGATATATTTTTTTATCTTTGATAAAAATACAGCGATTATTTTAGGAATGATATAAACAGGGAAGAAGTAGAATGAGATTTTTAAATTAATAAAATCGTCACCAATGGGTTTGATTTATGAAAATTGAAACTTTTTTGAATTAAATGGACGATTTTAATTTTATGTTGTGTCTAGATTAATGAGTGGGAAAAATAAAATGAACGATTTGGAAATTTTTCCCTACAAATTAAGGAGGGATAAGACATAATAAGCAGGAGGGCAAGTATATATATGGACAAAAGGATGAATAAGGTTGAAGAAGATACAATCGTAAAAGCACAGGCGGGCGATACGGATGCGTTTTCAGAAATATACAAGGTATATTATAATAGAGTTTATTTTATTGCTTATCAATATTATCGAGATAGCGAAACAGCAAAAGATATTGTACAAGAAGTGTTTATAAGAGTTTATAGAAAAATTAAGCAATTAAAAGAACCAGTAACATTTAATGCATGGCTTGGGAAAGTGACTTACTCTATTTGTGTTAATCATAAAAGAGGAAAGCTGAAAACAATTGATTTAGGAGACACTATGGATATTGAAGACTTTGGTGATCATAATCATGTATCTGTGGAAGAGGTTTTAGAAAATCAAAGAATTAAAGAAACTATATTTGAATCTTTGGAGACGATGAGTGCACCATTAAAAAGTGTAGGGTTATTGCGTTATTATCAAGAATTTTCAATTAATGAGATAGCTGATATATTAGATATCCCCCATGGAACTGTAACTTCAAGGATAAATAGAATTAAGAAGATTCTAAAAGTAGATTTGGAGAATAAAGGAATAACACCAAAAAACTATATGTTGGTAATATCGCCATCATTGCTATGTGCTGCTTATCAAGAATTGAGTAATAAGTATGTTCTTAATCAGGCAAGTAGCAATAATATTTTAGATAGTATTTTACATAGCCCCAAATTACTGTTAGCAGGGCTTTTTCCAAAGATAGCAACTGTAGGTGTTTTGAGTGCTGCAATAACAACAGGAATGCTGTTAACAAGAGATACATCATCATCGGTTTCTGCAGATGTTATTGCTCCTCCATATTCGCGCGAGATGATGATTGTGGAAACGGCAAAAATAGAAGAAATTAGCTATGATAAAAATTGGACCAATAAGGCTATTAAGCTAAATATTACAACATCAAATGATAACTATGACCAAATTACAATAAATGATGAAGTAACAGATATGATTAGTGAAAATGGAAATTATAAGATTCAATTAAGGAAAGATGGAAAGGTAATCGATGAAAAACGGATTAAAGTATCCAACATAGATATTCATAGTCCAAATGGAACATATAAGCAAAGCGAAAATACATTTACATATCATTTGAATGATGATTTATCACAAATTGATCCAACAAGCATTCGCTTTTATAAAGATGGTGTACCAAGCGAAGAATATCATTACAATGTAGAAGATAATGTATTAACAATTCTCAGTGTTGGAGATACAATAGATACATTTTTTATCAGTGATCAAGCAGGAAATGAACTGGAAATTATAATTAAATAGATTAAAATACGGAGGAAATAAGATGAAGAAAAAAGTAATATCATTATTTATATTAAGCATTATATGTGGAGTGTTTTTTGTAGGTGAGACAAGTGGAGTAAGTGCAGATTCGGAAATTGATACAGATGTAGAATTTCACAATTTAACAAATCCAGGTAGAGCATTTACAGAGGATGATGAAATCCAAGTAAAAATTACAATGAGCTCAGAACGTAAGCTCAAAAACATTTATTTAAGTATGGAATGTGTAAACTATGAAATTTTAGATGGAAGTATAAGTTTTTCAGAGCCGCTTTCAAGCTATGGGATACAAAGCGATGGATCATATGAATTTAAGATTAGTACAATGGAAGCTGATACAAAGTATACGTTAATATACACAATTCGTTTTACAGGAACGGTTGGAAGCAATGTTGAAATGATTGCACCAGCTTCGTTTGGATATCGAGGAACATACAGTGTTGGAGGAATATTTGGAGGTGCCAATGTACAATATGCAGGTACAGAAATTTATGCAGCACCACAAAAACAAATTCAAAAGACCTCTAAGAACCTTACTAGTGTAGATGGGACAAATAACGTTGGGGATATGGTTGAATACACAATTGTAGTAAAAAACAATGCAACAAATGCATCTTTGTGGGATAAGATTAATGTATATGATTATTTACCTTTAGGAATGAGTATTGATACAAATACGATTACTGTAAATGGAAGTAATATTAGTAATTATGTAGAAAAAAACAATGGAGATATTATAATTCCATTGAATAATCTAACAAATGGTCAATCCGCAACGATTACATATCGTGGAATAATATTAGATTCAGCAGTTTCAAAAACAATTATTAATACTGCCGAAGTAGATACATTAAAAGCAAAAGATAATGGTCTTTATGTATCTGCAAAAGAAAAACCAAGTGTTGTCCCAGATAAAGATGATTCGACAAATAATAAAACAACAATTATGAAGCCTAGTGTAGCAAATCCCAAAGCTGCTAGTGGAAGTACAGTTAATACTGCAGATACAACAAATACATCATTGTTATTGTTATTAATGGGTGTAAGCTCTATTAGTGCATTGATGATGTTGAGAAAGCAAAAAAGATCTTAGGATCTTTTTTTGTTTTAAAATGACAATTATACTTTTGATTGTTTACAATTGTCAGAAATATTGGTTACTTTTGTAAAGTGCTTTTTGTAAGCTCTTTCATTTATAATGTGAATATAGACGCAATGTTTATTGAGGAGGAGCAAGATATGTATACAAAGAAACTGTATAAAGTAGGGTATGTTTTCATTTGTACGTTGCTAATCGTATCATCATTTTATAGTAATACGATTAGTTTAGAAGCAAGTGATATTCGTGATGATATTCGCGAAGTCGTTGAAGAAGGAACATTCACAAAAGGATCAAATGGGGAAATCCTTAAGGATTTTACTTCACAAAATGGGACATTACAAAAAAATGAGGGAGAGATCACCCTTTCAAAGGAAGCAGGAGATCATTTTGTCGCTTATGATGCAGATAAGCGCTATAAAAGTTTTATCTATGAGGCGGATGTTGATGTTTTGGATGGACCTAGTGCAGCATTATTAGTAGGAATAAAAAATAAGGATAATGTGAGCGCGGAAACATGGTATGGAGCAAATTTTAATACCAATGATTTTGATAATACAGCTAGATTGTTTAAAGTTAATGATTTTCAAGAATACTTTAAAGTAAATAAAGATGATGCTACAGCGATTGTAGATTTTAATCAAACACTTCATTTGTCAATTGAATTTAAAGAAAATGGAGATTTTATATATAAATTATCTAATAAGGGAAGCAATCAAGTATTAGAAAAAAGCGGAAATGTGGCAGGATGGGAAGGCGGATATGTAGGTTTGCTTACCTTTGATACAGAAGCAAAATATTCTAACATAAAACTTTTAGATACATCACTTTCAAATTCGCAGTCTTTGTTTAAAACAGATTTATCTAATCTGCATGCAAAAGAAGGTGCATGGAGTGTGCAAGGAAACGGGTTACAAAGTGTTTCTGAAGATTATAAAGATGCAATTTTACTTTCTGATGCAACAGCGAAAAATTTTGTATATCGTGCAGATGTAAAATTTAATGAACGTAAAGATACAGCTGCTTCATTAGTCTTTAGAGCTGATAGTGATATGAATAACAAAAATATGTATGTAGCAAATCTGAATGCACAATCCGGAGAAGCACGTATCTTTAAGTTTGAAGATGGAAGAGCATTAGATTTGGTTCAATCTCAAAAAATAAAATTAAATGATAAAAATGAATATCATTTAAAAGTAACAGCAATTGATAAGCATTTTGTCTTCTACATTAATGGAGAGTTAGTGCTGAACACAGCAGACTATACGATGGGAAGTGTTGGTGGACAAAATGATGCCCTTCTTGATGGACAATTAGGGCTTATGACATGGAATGGTAATGTTACATATCAAAATGTAGAATTTATGGAACTTGATGATACAACAACACCTACATTAAGCCAATTATCGATTGTACCAAATGGAACGATTGATCAAGATTTGAAATTTGCAGATGGTCAATATGTATATATTGGATATGTGAAAAATGATACAACATCAATAGCTCTTGATGCGACTAAGAAAAATAGTAATACGGATTTGGTTGTAACAAATGCTAATGGGGATGTATTAGATATCAACAATTTACCTGTAACACTAGGAAAAAATGTGTTTACGATTACAGCAAGTAATGGAAATGCAAAACTTGTGTATCGCGTAATGGTGCATAAACGTCTTCCAGATGCAAATTACTATAATGAAGATTATCGTGGACAATACCATTATTCAGTAAAAGAAGGATGGGCGAATGATCCAAATGGTATGGTTTATTATAATGGGAAATATCATTTATTTTATCAATTTTATAATGATACAAATTGGGGGCCAATGCATTGGGCACATGCAACTAGTAGTGATTTGATTCATTGGGATGAACAACCAATTGAATTTTATCCAGATGAATATGGAACGATGTTTTCAGGGTGTGCTGTAATTGATGAAGGTAATACATCAGGATTGTTTAGTAGTAATGCGGGTGGATTGGTTGCCTTAATTACTACCGATGGAAATGGACAAAGAGTAATAGCTGCATATAGTGAAGATGGAGAAACTTGGGAAAAAGCAGAAGGTGTTGCAATTGATTGGACAGAAGATTCTTTACAATCAGAAGCATTCCGTGATCCAAAGGTTTTCCGTTACGAAGGAAAATGGTTTATGGTCATTGCAGGAGGCCAATTAAGAATTTATTCTTCTGATAATTTATTAGATTGGACAGAAGAATCTGTTTATCCAAACTTGCATACAGAATGCCCTGATTTATATCCACTTGAAGTAGTAGATGAGCAAGGTGTAAAAACAGGAGAAAGTAAATGGGTATTGGATAGAGGTGGACGCCAATATAAGGTAGGAGACTTTAAGCAAGTAGATGGTAATTGGGAATTTGTTCCTGATGATGCATATAAGAGTAATAATGATGCAAAAGGAATGGGACATCATGATGTAGATGGAATTATGAATTTTGGAAAAGATTCTTATGCAGCAATGACATATTATATGGGTGATTTTGGAACAAGCACATCAATGAATCATCAACGAATTATTGCGATAAACTGGATGAATACGTGGGAAGATTATTGTAATTTAGTAGATGATGCATCTAATAATACGGTATTCAATGGTACTTTTAATTTACAGTTGGAATTATCATTGACCAAAAATGATAATGGTGACTATGTATTACGTCAAGTACCAATTAAGGAATATGAGGATTTACGTGATACAGAGATAAAATATGAAAATGTTGAGGTAACAGAAGGAAAAAATATTTTAGCAGACTTTAAAGGTGATACATATGAGGTAGTGGCAAACTTCAAACCACAATCTGGTACAAAAGAAGTAGGTTTTAAAGCACGTACTGGAAACAATCAAGAAACAGTAGTGAAATACAATTTTGAAACACAAAAAATTACTATTGATCGTTCAAAATCAGGAGCATATCCAACAGCGAAATTCTTGGAAGTGGATGAGCAAAGAGTAAAAGTAAATGATGATGGTTCAATTGATTTGCATATTTATGTAGATAAAGCGAGTATTGAAGTATTCACAAAGGATTATACAGTTACTGGAGCAAATCAAATATTTCCAAACCCAACAAGTTTAGGGGCAGAAGTATTTTGTGTTGGTGAAGCAGCAACAGCCAATATTACGATTTATTCTATGGAATCTATTTGGACAGACAAAGTTATTCCAACACAACCAATTGCAATTGGATTGAGTGATCATGAAAAAAATATATACGTTGATGATCAATTTGATTTAGATGCTTGGGTAACACCACTTAATGTGAGCCAAGATGTAGAATGGAAAGTAGAAGATGAAAATATCTTAAGTGTTACACCAGCTACAAAAGAAAACCGTATGAAAGTAACTGCACTGAGTGCAGGGACTACGAAGATAACTGTAGCAAGTAAAACCAATCCAGAAATTAAAGCAGAATGTATAGTGAATGTTAGGGTAGATAATTTCCAAACAAATTTAAGTGGGTATACAGCTAATGGAGGAACATGGTACATAGATGATACATATTATCATGGAATAGATAGTGGAAATGCGTTTATGTTTGCTGAAAATAGAGCAACGATAGATACGTATACCTATGAAAGTGATGTGCTATATAAGAATGGAATTGTAAATGTTATCTTTGCTTCTCAGACAACGAATGTATGGGACGGATGTTATGCTGTGCAATTAGTTGATAACAAAGTAAGACTATTTGACTTCAAAGGTGATTATACATTTGCTGAAACATTTACATTGAAAAAAGCAAGTGATGATATTTATCATGTTGAGATAGATGTTGAAGGTGATAGGATTATTGTGAAGGTTAATGGAGAGCAATATATAGATCATACATTAAGCAATGCAGAGCAATCTAGAAGTTATCGTAATGGTTTATTTGGTATGGGAATTTATAATGCTCATGCACAATTTGCCAATGTCTTTGTTACAACATCTGCACCAGCAACACAAGTGATAGATACCTTTGATACGATTGAAATGACATTTGATAAAAGCTTGGATGATTTAAAAGCAGTATTAGCTACAGAAGCTAGTGTTGCCTGTGATGCTGGGATTGTGAAAAAAGAAAAAGAAACAATCACATGGGATTTAAGTGGTGTTAATATGGAAATTCCAGGAGTTTATGAAATTACAGGGAAAACAGCATCCAACTTAGAAGTTAGTGTACAACTTGTAATTAAGGCAGATAAGCAATCTATGTTGCCACCAATGGAGGCGTACAAAGACTTGGATAAAACATTGTATACAAGGGAAAGTGTAGAGATCTATACAGAAGCTTACTTTGAAGCACTTCTTATATACAACAATCCAAATGCTACTTATTCGCAAATGTTAAGTGCAATTGAACAATTGCAGCAAGCAAGAGAAGGATTAGAAAAATTAAGTACAACGCCTGATAAAAAGCCTAATGATGATGGTAAGCCTGCTACAAAACCAACTGATTCAATTGAAAAAGGAAATGGAGTTATGTCAGGAGATAACAGTAATGTCTTTGGATATATGATACTTTTGATTAGTAGTGTAATAATTCTTGCATTTGCTCGAAAGAAAGTAAAAGAATAATAAAAAACAAGCCAATCGGCTTGTTTTTGCTTTTAATATAATTGCATAGGATAAGCTAAATATTCTAATTCATCTAGTTTTTCAACGGTTACAAATCCACTAGGGGCATATAATACCGTTGGAATTCGATTCACGATGGTAGCACAAGTATGTTCAGGTGTTGCTGGTTTCACAACATGGAACTCTGTATCAGGTTCTCCTGTGATTTTCCAATCACACATATCTCCATCATCTGGTCCATATACTTTACCAATACATTGCGTTTCGATGATTGGACCTTGGAAAGTTTCGGTTGTAACGACAGCACTCATTCCAATACAGTTTCCTTTTGGAATTGTTGTTCCAAGGGTTTCTGAATATAAGTCTGTATCATAGAAGTAAGGGACACATTTTTGCGTTTGTTTTTTGATTGTCCAACCTAATTTATTACATAATGCTTCATTTGAATTCCAAACATAAGATGGTTCTAATACTTCAGGATGAGCAACTGTTTTTTCAAATTCTTCAGGTGTTAATCCAGCACCGTGTGCTTTGGCAAGTGCAAGTCCATAGTCTTCAACATTATAGCTTACAGCTCCTTCAATTTTGTTAATATTATGCACACCACCAGCTACACAACCAACCATATTAATCCAGTAAATATCTTGCATTCCTGCACCAACGATAGTACATCCAGTTTCTTTTGCAAGTAGATCCAATTTGTTTGTTAAATCACTTGCTGTTGTCCATGGGTAAATTGCTTCTTCACAAGTTGTGATAACATTGATTCCACGTTCTACACATTTTTCAAAGTGTGGGTAACAATCTTTCACAAAACTAAATAAAGTAACAATAGCAATATCAGCATCACAACTATCTAATACAGCGTCAGCGTCATCACTAATCTTTACACCCAATGTGCCAATTCCTGCAAATTCTCCAACATCTTGTCCAACAACATCAGGATTTACATCAATAGCACCAACGATTTCCGCTCCTTTTTCGTAAAGGTAACGAATAATATACTTTGACATCTTTCCACATCCATACTGCACTACTCTAATTTTTTCTTTGTTCATGATTACTGTCCTCCTTAACATGATTCAAATAAAAACGGAATACTATCTACTGCTTTCTGGATAGTTTCTGCTACCCTTAATATAACAAAGATTTATAGATAGTAAAAGAAAATCAAATGATATTATATTTTTAATTGGTTGTAGGTCAATTTGCAGAGAAAGTTCCTTATTAGAGAAAGTTCCCTTTTTAAAAGAACTTTTTACTACAAAGTATTTTAAAAAATGAAAAAACAATATA
>NZ_JAQFIQ010000051.1 GCF_029504745.1 Breznakia sp. PF5-3
TGATGGAAGCGGTAGATGCAGCAAAAATATTATTAGAAAATGAAGATGTAACCCAAGCAGAAGTAGATAGTGCAGCAAGCAATATATCATCAGCACTAGATAATTTAGTAGTTAGAGCAGATGTTGAAGAGCTAAATCAATTGATTGCCCAAGCAGAAGCAATAGATGCATCAATGTATACAAGATCAAGCTATGAAGCATTGATGGAAGCGGTAGATGCAGCAAAAATATTATTAGAAAATGAAGATGTAACCCAAGCAGAAGTAGATAGTGCAGCAAGCAATATATCATCAGCATTAGACAATTTAGTAGCTAGAGCGGATATAAATGAAATTAATCAATTGATTGCTTTAAGTGAAGAGTGTAAGCAAATGGAAGAAAACTTTGATTCAGAAGTATTTGCTGATATGAAAGATTTATTAAATGATAGTGATTTATTATTAACTAAAGAGTATGATGAGCTATCAGATTATGAAGTAAAAGATATGCTTACTAAATTAATTGCTGAGAAAGATAAATTAGCAATTGTAGATGCTCTTAATATATTAAAGAGTACAGTTCAAAGTGCAAAAGAAATATTAAAAGGTGATGTTAGTTCTATAAAACCATCTAAAGTTAAAAATTTGGAAAATATAGTGGAGGAAATTGATTTGTTCATAGAAAATGGAGAGTATACAATTGAAGAAATTCATGAACAAACTACAAGATTAACAGAAGCTATTGAAGGTCTTGAAAAGATTGAAGACAAAGAAGTATTAATTGAATTTATTTCATATATAAGTGATTTAGATGAAAGTAAATATTCAAAGAGTACATGGAATAGTTTTACAGAAGCACTAGAATATGCAAATACGGTTTCAAATAATCCTGATGCATCAGCAGAAGAGGTTAGTAATGCATATAAGAATCTAGTATCTGCAGTATCAAACCTAAGAAAAGCAATTGATAAGAGTGGATTGAAGCTTGAAATCAATATGGCAAAAAATATTTTGAATAATAAATCGGGATATGTTGCCTCTACGATAAAAGGTCTTGATAAACTTGTTGAAAAAGCAGAAAATGTGTACAATACAGAGGGTGTTACACAAGATGAGGTTACTTCGATAACGAAAGAACTGACAAAAGCAGTTTTAAAGGCAAGAAAGAAACCAAATTAAAATAAAGCAGATTAGAGCTTTTCTCTAATCTGTTTTTCTTTATTACTAAAAAGTGCAAATCAAAAAAACAGAAAGATAAACGAGTAATAAAAAGTACAAATATAATAAGTAAAAAGATAAATAAATTTCTTTTTCATAATACTATAATGAAAGTAGATTCAGGGAAGCGCTTACAGCCAAAGAAAGAGGTGAAGCTATTAAAAAAATGGGGGAATGAAGTCTTGAAGTAAATGAATATTTGAATTATTTATGAGGAAGGAAGTACAAAAGGACGGAAAAATGAAAAAAGCTTTAAAAAGATTGAAATTATTATCTTTAGCAGCTGCAATGACTCTTCCAATCTTAGCGACAGCACAAACGCCAGTATATGCAGATGAGATCGGTGTTCAAAGTGTTGATGCGGATGGATATAATGTTTTAGGAAGTGTTTTATCAGCTAGTAAAGATGGTAACAAAGTTGAATTGACGATATCAACAGGAGAGAAAATTCGATTTACTTTCTTAGAAAGTAGTGTATTTAGAATGTACATGGCACCTCAAGGAGAGGCTTTTAAAGAATATCCTGATGCTAATAGTGCAGAACATACAGCAACAATTACTGCGAAGACAGATGCACAGTATACAGCTGAGTATAATGTAAATCCTACATTGGTAGAAGAAGATTCAAAAATTATTATTTCAACGGATAAAATGATTATTGAAATTGATAAAGATACTTCAATGATGACGTTGATGAAAAGTGATAGGACAATTATATGGGAAGAATCTGCACCATTGAAATATAAATCAGGAAGTACAGTACAAACATTAAAAACAAATAAAAATGAGTACTTCTATGGTGGAGGAACACAAAATGGACGTTTCTCACACAAAGGAAAAGCAATTGAAATTGTAAATACAAACAACTGGGTTGACAAAGGTGTTGCTAGTCCAAATCCATTTTATTGGTCAACAAATGGATATGGGGTAGTACGTAATACTTGGAAAGCAGGAAATTATGATTTTGATTCAAAAGCGGAAGGTGTTGTGAAAACAACGCACCGTGAAAAGCGTTTTGATGCATATTATTTTGTTGATGATGCACCAGTTGATATCTTAGGGGATTACTATGAATTAACTGGAAATCCAGCAGAATTGCCTGAATATGCTTCGTACTTGGGACATTTGAATTGCTATAATCGTGACTATTGGACAGAGGTTTCAGAAGGAACAAGTGGAGCAATTAAATTAGGTAGTAAATGGTATAAAGAATCACAAACAGATAATGGAGGAACAAAAGAAACATTATTAGGTGATAATGATATGACTGCACAACAAATCATTGAAGATCACAAGGATAATGATATGCCTCTTGGTTGGTTCTTACCAAATGATGGATATGGTTGTGGATATGGACAAACTACTTCACAAGCAGGAGATATCGAAAATTTGAAGAATTTTGCAGATTATGCAAAAGCAAATGGAGTTGAAACAGGATTGTGGACACAATCTAACTTGTGGCCTGCAGATCCTTCAAATCCTCAAAAAGGTGAAAGAGATATTTATAAAGAAGTAGAAGCAGGTGTTCATTCAGTAAAAACCGATGTTGCATGGGTTGGATCTGGATATTCAATGGCATTAAATGGAATTAGTGTTGCTTATGATGCAATTGCTTCTAAATCAGGATTAAAACCAAATATTGTTACGTTAGATGGATGGGCTGGAACACAACGTTATGGTGGAATCTGGTCAGGTGACCAATCTGGTGGACAATGGGAATACATTCGTTTCCATATTCCAACATATATTGGAACATCTTTATCAGGACAACCAAACATCGGTAGTGATATGGATGGTATTTTCGGTGGAAAGAACAAGGTTGTACATACACGTGATTTCCAATGGAAAGCATTTACTACATATATGTTAGATATGGATGGTTGGGGTTCTAACCAAAAATCTCCTTGGGCATTAGGAGAAGATGGTACATCAATTAACCGTGCGTATTTGAAACTTAAAGCACAATTAATGCCATACGTAAACACAACTTCACATGAAGCTACTGCACGTGGTGGATTGCCAATGATTCGTGCTATGTTCTTAGAAGAAGCAAATGCTTATACATTAGGAACAGCTACAGAATATCAATACATGTGGGGAGATAACTTCTTAGTTGCGCCAATCTATCAAAATACAAATGCTGATAGTACAGGAAACGATATTAGAAATGATATTTATCTTCCTGGTACAAGTGATGTATGGATTGATTACTTTACAGGTGAACACTATCGTGGTGGTCAAGTATTAAATAGTTTTAATGCTCCACTTTGGAAATTGCCAGTATTCGTTAAAAATGGATCAATTATTCCGATGTATCCAGAAAATAACAATCCAGATGCAGTTACTGAAACAAATAAAGATGGATTAGATCGTTCACAAAGAATTGTTGAATTCTATCCTCATGGAGATACAGAATTTGAACTTTATGAAGATGATGGACTTACGTTAGGTGGTGCTTCAGCTACAACGGTGATTACATCAAAAGTTGATGGTGAAAAAGCTACATTAACTGCTGATAAAGCGATTGGTAGTTACACTGGAATGGTAAAAGAAAGATCAAATGAATTTATCGTTAATGTTTCACAAAAACCTACAAATGTTACAGGAAAAGTAGCAGGTGAAAGTGTTAACTTTACAGAAGTTACGACACAAAAGGAATATGATGAAGCGACAGGAAATGTATATTTCTATAACGAAAATCCAGATATTTTTGTAAAACAATTTGCTACAGAAGGAACTACGTATGCAAATACTACAGAAACTACAAGACCAAAACTTTATGTGAAATCAGCTGAAAAAGTAGATGTTACAGCACATAAATTTGAAGTTGTAGTAGATGGATTCAAAAATGAACAAGATTTAGGAAAAGATGAATTAAATGAAGCATTAGCAGTACCTACAGGACTTGTTGAAGTTTCGAAAACAGATGCTGAAATCAACATTGCATGGGATGCAGTTACAGAAGCTGCAACTTATGATGTAGAGGTTGATGGACAATTATATAGAAATGTTGCAAACCCAGCATATACTCATACAGGACTTAAATATTTAACGGATCATACATATCGTGTGCGTTCTGTTAATCATGATGGATTCTCTAACTGGAGTGAATTAATTACAATTCAAACAGCGGATAATCCATATCGAAATGTTCCTGAAAATATTAAAGCAAAATGGGATTATGGTTACTATAGCTCTGATAAAATTGAAAAAGCATTTGACCATGATAGAAACACAATGTTCCATTCAGCTTCGGCAGTAACACCAGATAAAATGGTTGAAATAGACTTAGGAGCAGCATATCAATTGGATAAATTGGATTATGTTCCAAGAGAGAATAAAAGTAATGGTGCGGTATATCGTATGGATGTTTATGCAAGTTTAGATGGTGTAAACTATACTAAGGTATGGGATGGTAATGCAAACCCAGCATGGTCATACGATCGCAATGATCTTGAAGGATGGCAAACCAAAACAGTTCCATTGACAGGCTTAAAAGCTCGTTATTTGAAATTGAGTTGTTTATCTTCATATGGTGGCTTCTTCTCAGCAGCAGAAATCACACCTTATAAGGTTGAAGGAACAGATGCATGGGTTGTAGGAGATGTTACAAACAACAATGTAGTTGATGAAAATGATTTAACATTCTATGAAAACTATGTAGGATTAAAACCAGTTGATGCAGATTGGAACTATTCTACATTAGGTAACATAGATAATAATGATATTATTGATGCATATGATATTTCATTTGTAGCTAGAATGTTAGGAGATCCTATCGCAACGGCTGCAAAAGGAGTAGAGGGAAAAGTTCAGATTATTCCATCAAAGACAAATATTGAAGCAGGTGACTTAGTAACACTGGACTTCTATGGAATAGGTCTTAAAAATGTAAATGCATTTAGTATGGAAATGCCAGTTGATATGAACCAATTCGAAGTAGTGAATTTTGGATCTCCATCAACGAAAACGGTATTTATGAGAAACTTCTCGAAAACAAGATTCCACAGTGATGGAACAACTGATAACTATGTATGTTTCACAAATGTTGGTAATCAAGAGTTGATTAGTGGTACAGGAAGTATTGCGAAAGTTACAATTCGTGCAACAAGAGACTTTACATGGGATACAAAAGCAACTAGAGCATTGTTAGTTGGACAAGATTTAAGTACAGCTGATGCCCTAATTGATAGCACACAAATACCAGAAGCTCCAAAAACAGAATATATTTTACAACAAAAAGACATTAGTGCAATTAGTTTTGACAATGCTGTAAAACAAAATATGGATGGAAGCGAATTGTGGCAACAAGACGGATGGAAGACTTTATTATTTGATGGTGATAGAAATGGCGATTTAGCAGAATTCAAATGGTATTTTGAAGCTAATGATGTTGCAGCAGAAGTAATGTTACCTACGGATATGAATTTCACATTTAATAAATCTGAACCATTGAAGTCAGTAAAAGTATATAACCGTTCAAGTTCAAATGGACGTGTTACAAGTATAAAAGCTGTCGGATATGATGGTGAAACAAAATATGATTTAGGTACAATTAACACAGCACAAAATATTTATGAATTTAAGATACCTGCAGCTGCATCAAAAATTGATAAAGTTGTAATTATACCATTAACAAGTGTTGGTACTGCTAAGGGTACAAAAACTGGTACAGAAGAAAATAGAATGTTATCATTGCATGAAATAGAATTTATTACGGATTCAAAAGTTGATGCAACAGGAATTAAGTTTGATACGACAAGTGATTCAAAAGTGTTTGTAGGTGGTATGGGTGAAGTATCAGCTACGGTTTCTCCAAGCAACGTTTCAAACCCATTCTATAACATTACAAGTAGTGATGAAGCAATTGCGAAAGTGGTTAAGATTCCAATGAATGACAAATATGCATTTGTCGTGCAAGGTGTCTCTGCTGGAACAGTTACATTAACTGCTACATCTGAAGATGGAAATCTTACAGATACATTCGATGTTACAGTAGTTGATGGAATTGATACAGCTGTATTAGATGAAGAAATTGCAAAAGCAGAAGCATTGTATGAAAACTTGTATACTGCAAAAACATGGGCAGACATGAGTGCAGTATTAGAAGATGCAAAATTATTGTCAGCAGAACCAACATCTCAAACAGATGTAGATGCAATGACAACAAAATTAATTACGATAGTAAAAGAACTTAAGTTTAAAGGTTCTAATACAGAACAAGAATCTAGTTTGAACTTGATTGATCGTAGCGATATGACATTGTTCCATGAAACAAGTTACTCTGCAGCAGAACTAGAACATGGAGATCGCGTATTAGATGGTGATATCAATACAATTTGGCATTCTAATTATGGCAGTAGCTATAAATTACCACAATGGATTGTAATTGATCTAGGTAAAGAATATGACTTAGAACAAATTGATATGTTAGCACGTCAAAGCAGTAGAAATGGACATATTACACATTACCGTATTGAAGTAAGTACAACTTCATTAGAAGGTATTAGTGATCCAACGATTAATGATTTGGAATTTGTTCCAGTAGTAGAAGGATATTTGGATAATGATGGATCTTCATTAGAAGCACCATCAGTAGCAAAAGAAATTAAATTTGATACTACAAAAGCTAGATATGTTAAATTCATGGCAATTGAATCATTAGGTGATAGAGCGAATGCATATGCTTCTATCGCAGAATTGAACTTCTATGGATTAGAAACAAGTAGTTTTGAAGATTTACAAGCTGCTATTGAAGCAGTAGAAGCATTGTTTGATAAAGAAGATAACTACACTACATCTTCATGGAATGAATTGATGGATGCATATGATGCAGCATCAGCAGTAGAAGATACTGCAACACCAAGTGAAATCAATGATGCATTATTAGCGTTAGAAGTTGCACAAGCAAAACTAACAACAAGAGCTTCTGATTTCGTATTGGATAAATTGGTTGAATTAGTAAGTGAGTGTGAAGCACTAGAAGACTTATATACAGAAGCTGAATTTGCTGATATGAAAGCATTGCTTGATGAAGTAAATGAATTATTGGAAAACGATCCAAAAGATATTCCATCAGCAGATGCAATAAAAGCAACAATTGACTTATTAGCAGCAAAAGAAACATTGCAAGCAGGAGCAGATGTAAATACGGTAATGGAAAGTCTAAAATTGCATATTGAAATAGCAAATGAAATGTTAGCTGAAGACTTAAGTGGCGTTCGTCCAGGTAGAGTAAAAGCTCTTCAAGATGCAGTAGATGAAGCACAAGCATTGGTTGATGCTTCAAGTACAGATGTTGCAGCAATGCAAGCAGCGATTGTGAAGATTACAGATGCTTCACAAAAACTATGGGATATCGTAGACAAAACAGAGCTTAACGATATGATTACAATTGCGAACAAGTACACTTCTGAAGGTTATACAGAAGAGAGCTGGGAAGCATTGGATACAGCATTGAAAGCAGCAAAAACAGTTGCTGCTAATGATGATGCAACAACAGCTGAAGTAGCAAAAGCTTATAAAGACTTAGTAGATGCAATCAGTGGCTTAGAAAAAGAAATTGTTCTAGATAAAGAAGCGTTGATTAGAGAAATTGCAACGGTTGAAAACATGATTAAGAACATTAGTAAATATGTTCCATCATCAGTTAAAGGCTTGCCAAATGCTCTAACAGCAGCTAAGAATGCATTGGAAAATGCTACAACGCAAAAAGAAATTGACGATGCTACAAAAGCATTGACTAGAGAAAAATTGAAAGCTAGATTAAAACCAGATACAGCTGCACTTAGAAGTTTAGTAGCGAAAGCAGATGGTATTAAACTAGATGGATATTCAGCATCAAGTTCAAGTAAATTCGCAAATGCATTAGCGAATGCGAAACAAGTATTAGCGAATGAAGAAGCAACAGCTGAAGAAATTGAAACTGTTGTTAAAGGCTTGAAGAAAGCGATGAATGACCTTGAAAAGGCAAAACCTTCAACAGCTCCTAATGGAACTGGTGGTAGTGGAAAAGCTGCTACTGCAGGAGGTAGTGTGAATTCAGGAGATTCAACTGACTTGAATGCATTGTTATTTATGATGATGGTAGCGGGTGCTGTTCTTCTTAAAACCGCAAAAAAGAGAAGACAGATTGAGGAATAGAATTTGCTATGTTGGTTATGATAATTAACTGACTAAAAAGGTGATATCTTCGGATATTACCTTTTTTCATAAAATATTCTTTTGATTGGAAGCGCTTAATGAGTGAAATAAAGTAAATTATTCTAGTTTTTATTGAGTTTATGAAACTTTTCACATATAATGATAAAAATAATGTTATAAGGAGGATCACAGATGAGAGCAGTTGTAAGTGTAATTGGTAAAGATGGTGTTGGTATTATGGCCAATGTAAGTAAAAAATGTGCTGAAGTTGATGCGAATATCGTGGATGTGAGCCAAACAATCATGCAAGAAATGTTTTGTATGGTGATGTTAGTAGAAATTGATAAATTAAAGGTAGAATATACATCTTTTGTCGATGTGATGGAAAAGTATGGAAAAGAATTAGGACTTACAATTCATGTGATGCATGAAGATATCTTTAAGTCTATGCATACGATTTAAGGTGGTATTTTTATGTTAAATGTAAATAATATATTAGAAACGATTAAAATGATCGATGAAGAGGATTTAGATGTTAGAACAATCACGATGGGTATATCACTTCTTGATTGTGCAGATAGTGATATTGATAAATCCTGTGAGAAAATTTATAACAAGATTACTGAAAAAGCGAAACACCTAGTAGCTGTTGGTGAGCAAATTGAAAAAGAATATGGAATTCCTATCATCAATAAGCGGATTTCAGTAACACCGATTTCAATGCTGGTAGCAGTTAGTGGTGGAGATCCAGTGAAATATGCACATACATTGGAAAAGTGTGCACAAGCAGTTGGTGTAAATTTCATTGGTGGCTTTTCAGCATTGGTTCAAAAAGGTTGTGCAGCAGGAGATCGTGAGTTGATGGAAGCAATTCCTAGAGCTTTGGCAGAAACGGAGCATGTTTGTGCATCTGTAAATGTTGGTTCTACGAAAGCAGGAATCAATATGAATGCTGTCGAACTTATGGGTCGTGTTGTGAAAGAAGCGGCGGAACTTACCAAAGATCGTAACTGTATCGGTGCAGCGAAGCTAGTTGTTTTCTGTAATGCACCAGAGGATAATCCATTTATGGCAGGAGCTTTTCATGGGATTGGTGAACCGGATTGTGTGCTCCATGTTGGTGTATCTGGTCCAGGAGTAGTTCGTGCAGCGCTAGCTAAAGCACCAAAAGATTTACCAATGGATCAAATAGCAGATATTATTAAGAAAACAGCATTTAAGATAACGAGAATGGGGCAGATGGTTGGTGCTATCGCTTCACAGCGGTTAAACGTACCTTTTGGTATTGTGGATCTATCTTTGGCTCCAACGCCTGCTGTAGGTGATTCTGTGGCTTATATACTGGAAGAAATGGGTCTTGATTCTTGTGGGGCATATGGTACAACAGCGTGCTTAGCAATGTTGAATGATGCAGTAAAAAAAGGTGGCGTTATGGCGAGCAGTAGTGTTGGTGGTTTGTCTGGAGCATTTATTCCTGTATCGGAAGATGCTGGTATGATTGCAGCAGTACGTAATGGTACTCTATCACTTGAAAAATTAGAAGCTATGACAGCGGTTTGTTCAGTTGGGTTGGATATGGTTGTGTTACCAGGTGATACAACAGCGGATGTAATTTCTGGAATCATTGCTGATGAAGCAGCAATTGGAATGGTAAATTCAAAAACAACTGCAGTTCGTGCAATTCCAGCAATTGGTAAAAAAGTAGGAGATGAATTAGAGTTTGGTGGGCTATTGGGTAGCGGTCCAGTTATGAACATCAATCAAACATCATGTAATGTGATGATACAACGAAAAGGTAAAATCCCTGCACCAATTCAAAGTTTAAAAAATTAAGATTGATATAATCAAAATAAATATAATAGAAAGACATCAAAATTTTTGGTGTTTTTTTGTTTATAATTATGCGAAAGTAAAAAATTTCATTTTTTTTGAAACCTTTTTGGTGAAAACTGTGTCTAAGTATATTAGTAGAGTGTAGAAACTATAGAGGAGGAAATATGGATTCAAAGAAAATTTTATTATTTGGAAAAGTTATTAATGTATTATTGGTGGTGACATCATTGTTGGTTTTTGCTTTTTGGTCAATATGGGGAGGCGATTCATATTACATGACATATGAGACGTATCGAATGTTAGAGACATCGATAACGGTGTATCGTGTCGTCGCTATTTTATTATTGGCTGCAAGTGCATTTTTATTTGTTAAAGGAAGAAAACAAGTATCTGGATTAGAGTTTTTAGTTGCTGCTTCAGGAGCAATGGTAATTATGTCAATGATGAAAATTGTATTAGGAATATTAATCTGGATTTTAGCTGGTATTGCTATGCGTAAAATGACAGAATCAAATGTAGAGAGTGATTTTAGCTCTAAACTTGAAGGAAATTAATGATTAGGTCAAAATACAATAAAAAGAATTTATCATTTATAAAAAAGATTCCTTACATATATTTAGTATTGAGTGTTATGCGATTAGCCTTATTACTTACTATCCATGATATTCATAATTTATACTATTATGAGGAAACTTTATATAAATTACTACTATTTGGAGTGGGCGGTTTTTTATTGTTTATTGTTTCTATGATTGTTTTAGAAAAAATAGCAGTAAATTATTATTCAGATATCAAAGAAAAAGAAGGATCAAAGTCAGCGGTTATCTTATTGATTATTTCAATTATTGATGTTATATCAAGTGCGGTGATGTTGTTTGCAATTATGATTCTATTTGAATATCAACTTCTTGTATTGAATTTTCAAATTATTGAAGTACTCTTACTTATTGTATATCTAATGAAGAAAAAGAAGGGAGTAAGTTATGAATAAAGAAGTAACTTCTTGTGTTGAGATAGAAACAAATCTTGAAAATACATCCATTGCGATGAATGGATTATTAAACTTAGATGACAATGTTAATAAAGTAGTAACGCAATATGATTTGAATGTTAAAGAAGATAAACTAATAAAAAAGACAAAGGAACCCAATTTAAAGTATTTTTATAAAACTATTACAGGAATAAACCTTCGGTTATCTAGTATGTCTGAGACAGAAACAAAATTAGATTATGTTTTGCTTTATAATGCAAAACGTCAAATTATTATAGTGGGAATTTATACAGTAATCGTTATGTTGGCGTTTGCATTGCCTTTTTTTCTTTTATTTATTGAGAAACCAATGGCAATACAAGATAGTCAGCTTGATATGATATGGATATTGCTTTTAATTTCTTTTATGTTACTTTTGGTGCCAATTTGGGCAATTGTTTTATTCCAAAATCGAAAAAAATATAAAGATAGGCTTTTTCATAAATTTTTTCTACCACGTTTAGAGAAATATATTGAAATTGTTGAAGGGCATAAAAAAGCATAAGTACTATAGAAATTTAAATTTCTAACAAAAGGACATTAAAAATTTGGTTTTAATGTCTTTTTTTTGTGGAAAAACAAAATGAAAACGCTTTCAATTTTGACGTTTGAATAAATAGAAAAATAAGGGTGAATAATGGAAAAAATACTAGTAAATAAAAGGCATTTATACTATAATGTTAGGTGGAAGCGCATACAGGTTTTTATTAGGAGGATCGCATATGTCAGATAAAAAAACCCCTTTTTCAGGGTCGCCTGAACAAGAAAAAAAATTAATGAAAGTGATAGAAGACCATAAGGATCAACGCGGTGGGTTGATGCCTGTTTTACAAGGTGCTCAAGAAATTTATGGATATCTACCACTTGAAGTACAAAAGATGGTAGCAATGGGTCTAGGTATTTCTTTATCAGAAGTATATGGTGTTGTTACTTTTTATTCGCAATTTTCACTTGAACCTAAGGGAAAATTCAAAGTAAGTGTTTGTCTAGGAACAGCTTGTTATGTTAAAGGAGCAGACAAGGTGTTGGAAGAAGTAGAGAATATTTTAGAAATCAAAGCTGGTGAATGTACAGAAAATGGTTTATTTTCAATAGATGCTACAAGATGTGTTGGTGCATGTGGTTTGGCACCTGTTATGCTTGTGAATGAAGATGTATATGGAAAAGTAACAACTGAAGAAGTTGCAGGAATACTTAAGAAATATACGGATATGGAAGCGTAGGTGGACAAAATGAACATTGAAAAGTTATTAGAAATTAAAAAAGAATTTGAACCAATTGTACAGGTTCGTTCAGCAATTCATAAAAATGCGAAATTAGTAGAAGGTTCTAAATACCGCAAACAAATCGTTGTTTGTGCAGGGACTGGATGTACTTCATCAGGTTCTAAAAAAGTTTTAGAAGCAATTGATGAAGGATTAAAAAGAGAAAAATTAGAAGATGATATTTTGGTTGTAAAAACTGGTTGTTTTGGATTATGTGCGCTAGGACCAGTTGTAATTGTGTATCCTGAGGGAGTGTTCTATTCACAAGTAACACCTGAACACATGGATCGCATTATCAAAGAACATCTTGCTGGTGGTGAAGTAGTAAAAGAATTACTTTATGAAGACACAGTAGATGAAAATGGAAACATTAAATCGTTACAAGAGACAGATTTCTATAAGAAACAGCACCGCGTTTCACTTAGAAACTGTGGAGTTATAGATCCAGAGATCATTGAAGAATACATTGGTACAAATGGTTATCAAGCTTTGTATAAAGTGTTAACGGAAATGAATCCAGATCAAGTAATTGAGCTTATGAAAGCTTCAGGATTACGTGGTAGAGGTGGTGGAGGATTCACCACTGGACAAAAATGGTTATTTGCAAAAAGTAGTGAAAGTGACCAAAAATATGTATGTTGTAATGCAGACGAAGGGGATCCAGGAGCATTTATGGACCGTTCTATTTTAGAAGGGGACCCACACTGTATTATTGAAGCTATGGCAATTGCAGGATATACAATTGGTGCAAATCAAGGGTATGTATATGTACGTGCAGAATATCCAATTGCAGTAACACGTTTACAAATTGCTATCGATCAAGCAAGAGAAGCTGGATTGCTAGGTAAGGATATTTTCGGAACTGGTTTTGATTTTGATATTGAAATCCGTTTAGGAGCAGGAGCATTTGTTTGTGGTGAGGAAACAGCCTTGATTACAAGTATTGAAGGTAATCGTGGAGAACCAAGACCTCGTCCACCATTCCCAGCAGTTCGCGGATTATTTGGAAAACCAACGGTTTTAAATAATGTTGAAACATATTCTAATGTTCCACAAATTGTACTTAATGGAGCTGATTGGTTCGCAAGTATGGGAACTGAAACATCAAAGGGAACAAAAGTATTTGCCCTTGGTGGAAAAATCAAAAATGTTGGGTTGGTTGAAGTTCCAATGGGAATTACACTGCGCGAAATCGTTGAAGAAATCGGTGGTGGTGTTCCAAATGGTAAAAAATTCAAAGCAGCTCAAACAGGAGGTCCATCAGGAGGATGTATCCCTGCTAAAAATATGGATGTTCCAATTGATTATGATAACTTGATTAAATTGGGAAGTATGATGGGTTCTGGAGGACTGATTGTACTTGATGAAGATACTTGTATGGTGGATATTGCAAAATTCTATCTAGAATTTACAGTAGAAGAAAGTTGTGGTAAGTGTACGCCATGTCGTATTGGAACAAAACGTCTATATGAATTATTAGAAAAAATTACTTCTGGTAATGGAGAAATGGAAGACTTAGACAAAATTGAAGCTTTATCTGCACATATGCAAAAATCTTCACTTTGTGCTTTAGGTCAAACAGCAGCAAATCCTGTTATTTCTACTTTACATCACTTTAGAGATGAGTATGAAGCTCATATCAAGGATAAAAAATGTCCAGCAGGTGTATGTAAGGATTTATTGGAATATACGATTGATGCTGAAAAATGTATTGGATGTACTGCATGTAAGAGAAAATGTCCAGTTGATGCAATTAGCGGTGAAGTGAAACAACCTCATGTAATCGATCAAGAAAAATGTATCAAATGTGGTGTTTGTATGGACACATGTAAGTTTAATGCCATTTCGAGAGGTTAAGGAGGAGTAATTTAAGATGAGTGAAATAAATCTAAAGGTAAATGGAATAGATGTATCTGTTCCAAAAGGATCAACAGTTATGCAGGCTGCAAAGCTTGCAGGTGTAGAAATTCCTTCATTGTGTTACTTAAAAGAAGTTAGCGCAATTGCCTCTTGTCGTATCTGTGTTGTTGAAATCAAAGGCAGAAGAGGTTTGAGTGCATCATGTGTTGCACCAGCAGAAGAAGGAATGGAAGTATATACAAATTCAAAAGCAGTAAGAGATTCTCGTAAGATGTCATTGGAATTATTATTATCAGATCATAATAAAAAATGTTTATCTTGTGTAAGAAGTACAAACTGTGAATTACAAGAATTATCACGTGAATATGCAGTTGATGAAGATAAGTTCCCTGCACAGGAACCAAAATATGAAATTGATAACTCTTCTGCATATGTAGTGAGAGATAACAATAAGTGTATCTTATGTCGCCGTTGTGTGGCGGCTTGTACAACAATGCAAGCAGTTGATGCAATTGGAGCAATCCAACGTGGTCATGATACACATATTGGATGTGCATTTGAAAGAGATTTAGAAAATTCTCCATGTGTGGGTTGTGGTCAATGTATCGTAGCTTGTCCAGTTGGAGCATTGAGTGAAAAGAACAATGAAAAAGATGTTTGGGATGCAATTGCAAATCCAGATAAAAAAGTAGTGATGTTTACTGCACCTTCTGTTCGTGCACAAATTGGTGAAGATTTCGGTTACGAAATTGGAACAAACGCAGAAGGACAAATGATTGCAGCATCTAGAATATTAGGATTTGACGAAGTGTTTAATATGGATGTAACAGCCGATTTAACAATCGTTGAAGAAGCAAATGAACTTGTAGATAGAGTAACAAATGGTGGTGTTCTACCAATGTTTACATCTTGTTGTCCAGGATGGGTAAAATTTGCTGAACATAACTATCCAGAAATGTTACCAAATTTATCTACATGTAAATCACCACAACAAATGTTTGGTGCAGTATTAAAATCTTACTATTGTGAGAAATATGATATTAAGCCAGAAGATTTATTTGTTGTAAGTGTAATTCCATGTACAGCAAAGAAATTCGAAGTAGGACGTCCAGAAGAAAAATGGTCAGATTTACAAGATGTTGATGTTGCTCTTACAACACGTGAGTTAGCTCATATGATGAAAGAAGCAGGAATCAAGTTTAATGAATTAGAAGCAGAAGACTTCGATGATCCATTTGAGTGTGCTTCAGGAGCTGGAACAATCTTTGGTGCCAGTGGTGGAGTTATGGAAGCAGCAATTCGTACAGCAGGACGTTTAATCGATCCAACTTTCGATAAGATTGAAATCAATGAAGTTCGTGGTACGAAAGGAATCAAGGAAGCTCATTATAAAATGGGTGATGCAGAAATTAAGGTTGCTGTTGTATCTGGTCTTGCAAATGCAAGAAAACTTATGAAAGAAATCCAAAATGGAGAAAAAGAATTCCACATGATTGAAGTTATGGCATGTCCAGGCGGATGTATCAATGGTGGAGGTCAAATTATCCCTCGTGATGTTGTTAGAAATAATGTGGATGTAAAAGCATTGCGTGCATCTGTTTTATACAAAATTGATGATGGTGATAAATACCGTATTTCGCATGAAACACCAGTTATGGAAAAACTATATGACACATTCCTAGGGAAACCTGGAAAAGGAAAAGCTCATGAGTTACTTCATACGAGTTATGTAAAAAGAGAAAAACTTTAAAATAGATTAGAGTACAACAAAAGTTGTACTCTTTTTTTTGGTGTGCTAGGCATGGCATATATCTAGTGGTGAAAGTCCACTGTGGGGGGTGTAGTCGCTAACCCGTAGCCGAAGACAAGGGTGTCCA
>NZ_JAQFIQ010000052.1 GCF_029504745.1 Breznakia sp. PF5-3
TCCGTTAAAATATACTGAACCGCCGTATACGGAACCGTACGTACGGTGGTGTGAGAGGTCGGTAACTGAATTAATCAGTTACCTCCTACTCGATTATATTAGGAGGTATGAAAGATGAGAGAATTTGCAGTGCCCTCAGGAATGAGAGATTTAGTATTAGATGAAGCGAAAAAGAAAAAGGTGTTACAGTTAGAAATTGAGAATCGTCTTGATAAATGGGGATATCAAGAAATTATGACACCAAGTATCGAGTTTTATCGAACATATAGTGTTGGATTTGATGATATCAGAGAAGAAGATTTATATAAATTCTTTGATGATAATGGTAGAATTCTAGCATTAAAAGCGGATATGACAATTCCTATTGCCAGAGTAGTTGCTACAAAATTTAAAGATAGCAATGAAACATTACGGTTTCGTTATTGTGCGAATGTATTCAAAGTTCATGAGACGTTATCAGGGAATAAAAATGAAATCACAGATTGTGGTGTGGAATTGATTGGTGTCGATAAAAAAACAGGTGATTTAGAAATTCTTGTGACAGCATTAGATGCTTTACAAGTTGTAAATAGTGCTAAACTCACGCTTGAAATCGGAGATGTTCAATTTTTCCAAATTGCATGTGAAAAAGCTAATCTTACAGATGAGCAAAGTGAAAAGTTAGGATATTTAATTGATCATAAGAGTCTGATAGAACTGGATGATTATCTTAATGAAATTGATTTACCAAATCAATTTAAAAAATTCTTTTCCCAAATGGTTTGGTGGAATGGAGACATTAGTATTTTTAAAGAAGTTGAAAAATATGCGTTTGATGAGAAGTTGATTCAAATTATAAATAGGTTAAGAGTATTAGATAAACAATTAGCATCACTTGGATATAAAGATATTATCACCTATGATTTAGGAAAGATTGGAAACTTGAATTACTATACAGGTCTTGTATTTGATGCATTTGTAGAAGGTGTTGGATTAAGGGTTATGAGTGGTGGACGTTATGATAATCTAATAAAAAAATATGGTATTGATTTACCAGCGGTTGGATTTTCAATTAAGTTAGATCAATTGATGAATGCTTTTTGTTATATAGATGATAGTGAGGAAATTGTTATAGAATATGGAGATGAGGATCTTTTGGAAGCATTGAAAAAAAGAGAAACATTTGAAAATGAAGAAAGAATTATTTTAAAATTAAATTCATCACTACAAGGTGTTATTGTAAAGGGGGAAGTATCATGATTTCAATTGCACTCACAAAAGGAAGATTAGAAAAAGAAAGTGTAAAAATATTTGAGGCGTGTGGATATGGAGTAGAGCCATTAAAAAACAAAGGAAGACAATTGGTGTTTCATGACACAAAAAAAGATATTGATTATTTTTTGGTTAAATCTGCAGATTGTGTTACTTATGTAGAACATGGTGTAGCAGATGTGGGATTTGTAGGGAAAGATACCTTAATGGAGTCTACGAATCGATACTATGAAATCATGGATTTAGGAATTGGAAAATGTGGATTTATAGTAGCTAGCTTACCTGATGGTGATCCTTTTAAAAAGAATACACATGTTAAGATAGGCACAAAATATCCAACTGTAGCAAAACAGTATTTCAAAGAAAAAGGTATGGATGTGGAAATTATTAAAATTGAAGGTTCTGTAGAACTTGCACCTATTTTAGGACTATGTGATGCAATTGTTGATATAATGGAAACAGGAACAACACTTAAAGAAAATGGATTGATTGTATTAGATAGGATTTGTGATATCAGTGCTAGAGTAATCGTTAACAAAGCAAGCTTCAGGTTAAAAAGAAAAGAAATTACAGCTTTATTAGATGATATAAAAAAAGTGATAGGTGAAAGTAATGTTGAAACGAATTAATTATAAAGATAAAAAGCAATTTTATGAAGTACTCGAGAGTCGCAATGCTACGATTGATCCAGAAGTAACAGCATCTGTTTTAGCTATTTTACAAGATGTTAAAAACAAAGGAGATGAAGCATTAAAGAGCTATACAGAAAAGTTTGATAAGGTATCAATTGATTGCCTTTTAGTATCTGAGGAAGAGATGGAAGATGCATATAGTCAAGTTGATGAAGAGTTTATTAGTATTTTAAAACAAGCAAAGCAAAATATAGAAGAATATCATAATTTACAACTTACAGATGGCTATGAAATACAAAAGGAAGATGGAGTTTATTTGGGACAGCGAATATTACCGTTAAATCGAGTAGGAATTTATGTTCCTGGAGGAACAGCAGCTTATCCAAGTACTGTATTGATGGATGTGATTCCAGCAAAGATTGCTGGTGTTAAGGATATTGTTATGGTGACACCACCCAATAAGGATGGTAAAATAAATCCTTTTATTTTAGCGACAGCAAAAATAGCGGGAGTCAATAAAATATATAAGGTTGGTGGTGCACAGGCAATTGCTGCATTGGCATATGGAACAAAGACAATACCACAGGTTGATAAAATTGTAGGGCCAGGTAATATGTATGTTGCTGAAGCAAAAAAACTGGTATATGGGCAAGTAGATATTGATATGATTGCAGGTCCTAGTGAAATTTTAGTGATTGCAGATGAAAATGCAAATCCTAAATATATTGCTGCTGATTTAATGTCGCAAGCAGAGCATGATCGAATGGCGAGTAGTATATTGGTAAGCACTTCACAACCATTAATCAATCAAGTGGAAGTGGAAATAGAAGCACAAATGAGCACGTTATCAAGAATTGATATTATGAAAGATTCATTCCAAAATTATGGATATGCAATATGTGCAGATTCGATTGATGATGCAATTGAAGTGTCAAATAAAATTGCTCCTGAACATCTTGAAATGATGGTGGAGAACCCTAAAAAATATCTACCTCAAATCACCAATGCAGGAAGTATATTTTTAGGATATTATACATGTGAAAGTATTGGAGATTATTTTGGGGGAACAAATCATGTATTACCAACAAATGGAACAGCAAGATTTTATTCACCACTTGGTGTAGATAGCTTTATGAAAAAGTCATCTTATATGTATTGGAGTGCAGAAGCATTACAAAAAGATGGTAAAAAGATTATCAGATTTGCTGAACAAGAAGGATTGGATGCACACGCGAACGCTGTGAAAGTGAGGTTAGATAATGAAAGATATTAATGCATATGAAGCACAGGAAAATCAAGGATTGTTATTAAATGCTAATGAAAATCCAAATAATATAAGGATTGATGTTAGAGAAAAAATTGCAAAAGCAATACTAGATATCAATTTTAATCGTTATCCAGATGATCAATCTAATCAATTAAGAGAAGCTTATAGTGAATATATAAAAATACCTGTAGAACAAATTATAGTTGGAAATGGAAGCGATGAAATGCTGGGGTTAATGATTAATCTTAACCTTGGAGAAGGAAAAAAATTATATACGGTTGAATTGGATTTCTCTATGTATGACTACTATACAAGTATGCAAGGGGGAGAAGTCATTCGATTCCCATTTGCTGTAGATGATGAATTCGATGTAAATAAATTTATAGCCTATGGAAAAGAAAAAGATGTTGATATGCTTCTTTTTTCTAATCCCAACAATCCTACAGGAAAAGCAATTTGTAATGAGGATATCATAACGATTGTTGAAGCATTTCGTGACAAAATCGTCATTATTGATGAAGCCTACAGTGAGTTTAATGACGCTAGTATGGTAGCATATACGAGCATGTATGCTAATTTACTAATCACTAGAACGTTATCAAAAGCATTTGCTTTAGCGGGTATACGTTGTGGATTTTTGATAGGAAATGAGCAACTCATTTCACGTATTATGCCATATAAAGTTCCATACAATGTAAATACATTAACACAAACAAGTGCAATCATTGCATTGCAGTATAAGGAAGAAACTTTAGAAGATATAAAAAGAATAAAGAAGCTTCGGGATGAAATGTATGAAAGTTATAATGCTATGCAATTAGATAACGTGAAACTATATCCATCAAAAGCAAATTATTTGTTCGGTATTACAAAAAATAAAGAAAAATTATTGTCTGTATTTGAAAATGCTGGAATTCTTATTCGTAATTATGAAGGGGATAGTTTTCGAATTACTATTGGAAATAAAGAAGATAATGATAGAGTACTTGCGTTATTAGCTACAATATAGGAGGTTATTATGTCAAGGGTAAAACAAAGTGTAAGGAATACAAAAGAAACACAGATTCAAGCAATGCTTAATCTTGATGGAACAGGAAAAGCAGATGTTGAAACAGGGATTGGATTTTTTGATCATATGATTACATTGTTATCTTTTCATTCGGGTATAGATATAACATTACAAGCCAAAGGTGACTTAGAGGTATGTGATCACCACACAATCGAAGATTGTGGTATTTTGTTGGGTCAATTATTTAATGAAGCAATTGGTGATAAAGCAGGAATACAACGTTATGGAAGTATGCGTATGGTAATGGATGAAACCTTATGTAATGTGGATTTGGATATTAGTGGTCGTCCTTATCTTGTGTATAACTGTGATTTGAAAAGAGATATGATTAAAGACTATGCATGTGAAATGACCAAAGAATTTTTATATGCTTTTGCAATTAATGCAAGAATCACATTACATGTAAATGTAATTTATGGAGATAATGACCATCATAAAGTAGAATCAATATTTAAGGGCTTAGGGCGTGCGCTAAAAACGGCAATAAAGGTTGATGGATATGAAATACCTTCCTCAAAAGGAGTTATTCAATGATTGCTATTATTGATTATGGTATGGGGAATCTTCATAGTGTTGAAAATGCATTGATAAAGATTGGTGCTGAATGTAAAATAACAAATCAAAAAGAGGAAATCTATAAAGCAGATGGAATAATTCTTCCTGGTGTTGGGGCTTTTCAAGACTGTATGAACAACTTAAACGATCTATCTTTGGTTGAAGTGATTAAAACAATTGTAGAACAAGGAAAACCACTTCTTGGTATTTGTTTGGGAATGCAAGTGTTATTTGAAAAGGGGTATGAAGGAACAGAGTGTGAAGGTTTGGGGATTTTAAAAGGGAACATCGTTTTAATGAAAGACCAAAGTGTTAAAATACCACATATTGGATGGAACCGTTTAGAAAGAAATAAGGATGATTTCTTATTTGATGATTTAAAAAATAATGTATTTGTATATTACGTACATTCTTATTATGCATCTGATTATCAAGATGATGACCTTGTTGCCTATTCAAATTATGGGTCTTTAAAAATACCTGGTTATGTCCATAAAAACAATGTCTTAGGAATGCAATATCATCCAGAAAAAAGTGGTGAAGATGGATTGGAAATGTTGAAAAAGTTTAAGGAGATGTGCAAATGATTATATTACCAGCAATTGATATTATTGATAGTAAGCCAGTTCGTTTATATAAAGGTGATTATAACCAAGTTGAAGAGGTTTCTGGGACGGTACTAGAAGTAGCGAAGACATTTGAAACAGAAGGAGCACAATACCTTCATATTGTAGATTTAGATGGGGCAAAAGATGGAAGTATGGTAAATAAAGACTTGATAATAGAACTCGTCAATCAAGTAACAATTCCAATTGAAGTAGGTGGGGGTATTCGTTCGATGGAAGCAATATCATATTATTTAGATCATGGAGTAGCACGTATAATTTTAGGGACAAGTGCAATTGATAATAAAGATTTACTTAAGGAAGCTTTAGAAAAATATGGCGATAGAATAGCGGTTGGTATTGATTTTAAAGATGATTATGTGTATGGACGAGGATGGTTAGAAGCTAGTAATTTGCATTATGTTGAGTTTGCTAAAGATTTGGCAACCCTTGGTGTAAAGACTATTATCGTTACTGATATTTCAAAAGATGGTACTTTAGAAGGACCTAATGTAGAGATGTTGAAAAGATTATCAAAGGAAGTAGATATAAATATTATTGCTTCTGGAGGGATTAAAGATATCAATGATATAAAAGCATTAAATGATATTCATGTATATGGTGCAATCACAGGAAAAGCGATGTATCATAAAACTTTGGATTTAAAAGAAGCATTAAAAATTAGTAAGGGGGAATAAGATGCACACAAAAAGAATCATTCCTTGTTTAGATGTGAAAGAGGGAAAAGTTGTAAAAGGCATTAATTTTGTTGGTCTAAAAGAAGTTGGCGATCCTGTACAATTAGCAAAAAAATATTATGAGCAAGGTGCTGATGAAATTGTCTTTTTGGATATTGGAGCGACACATGAGAATCGTGACACAATGGTAGATGTTGTAAATCAAGTAGCAAAAGCAATTTTCATTCCCTTTACTGTAGGTGGTGGAATTCGAAGCGTAGAAGATATGCGCAAAATGCTATTAGCTGGTGCTGATAAGATTTCACTTAATTCAGCAGCTATAAAAGATCCACAGTTAATTGAAGATGGAGCAAAAATTTTTGGGAACCAATGCATCGTGGTAGCGATTGATGCGAAAAAAAGAGATGATGGTACAGGATGGAATGTGTATATCAATGGTGGACGTATCGATACGGGAATGGATTTGATTGAATGGACAAAAAAAGCATTGGATTTAGGTGCTGGGGAAATATTGTTGACAAGTATGGATGCGGATGGAACAAAAGAAGGGTTTGATATTGAAATGTTAAGAGCAGTAAATACATTTGCAAATGTTCCAGTGATTGCTTCAGGAGGTTGTGGAAGTCTTAAAGATTTCAAAGAAGTATTTCAGGAAGATGTAGCAGATGCGGCATTAGCAGCATCTTTATTTCATTACAATGAGGTAAGTGTTAAGGAAGTGAAGGAATTTTTAGATGAAGCAAAGATTCCAGTGAGGATGTAGGTAAATATGATTGATAAGATAGATTTTGATAAAAATAATGGTTTAATTCCTGTGGTTGTACAAGAAGAAAAAACTAATCAAGTATTGATGCTAGCTTACATGAATAAAGAAAGCTTAGAAAAAACTTTAGCCACAAAACTAGCAACATATTATTCACGAAGCCGCAACGAATTATGGATAAAAGGGGAAACAAGTGGTCATTTCCAACATGTCAAAGAAATGTATTTGGATTGTGATTATGATACAATATTAATGGTTGTAAAGCAGGATGGAGTGGCTTGCCATACAGGAGAAAAGTCTTGTTTTTTTAACGAATTGTTAGGAGGTAATAAAGATGAAAAATGAATTACAAGTTCTATATGAAACACTATTAGATCGAAAAGAAAATGCGGAAGTAGGATCCTATACAGCTTACCTTTATGAAAAAGGGGTTGAAAAGATTCTAAAGAAGGTTGGAGAAGAATGTACAGAAGTTATCATTGCATCAATGAAGCCAGATAACAAAGAAGAAATAGTCAATGAAATCAGTGATTTGCTTTATCACTTGTTTGTATTGATGGCAGAAAAAAATATTACCCTTGAAGATGTTAATAGAGAATTGGAAAAGCGAAGTCATAAGAAAGGGAATTTGAAGGCAGAAAGAAAGCCAGTGGATGATTATTAAAATGCAAAACTTTAATTATCATACACATACATATCGTTGTGGACATGCTACTGGGGAAGATGAAGAATATATTAAAAATGCTATTAAAGGTGGATTTAAAACACTTGGTTTTAGTGAGCACTTAGGGTATCAAGGATGGGATGATAAAAAAGAACGGATTGATTTTAATAAGGTAGATACATATATACGTGATATGTATGCACTAAAAGAGAAATATAAAAATCAAATTGATCTTAAGATAGGGTTTGAATTTGAATATTTTGAAGATCATGAAGAATACTTGAAGTCGATATATGATAAAGTTGATTACATGATTATTGGACAACATGCGAAAAACTTTAATATGTACTATGAACACGGAAGTACAGATGATGATATTGATGTTTATGCATCTCAAATTTGTAAAGCTTTAGATCTTGGACTTACAAAATATGTTGCACATATTGATTATTTCATGTTAGGATTGAAAGAGTTCAGTGAACAAAATGCAAAAGCTATTGAAAAGATATGTGATGCCGTATTACGTAATGATGCTTATATTGAAGTTAATATTAAAGGCAGCAAATATGGTAAGAAGTTATATAATGGAATAGAGCAATATATTTATCCACATTATGATGTTTATAAAATAGTTGCTCAAAAAGGCTGTAAGGTAGTTTTTGGATATGATGCTCATAGTCCTGATGCCTTGCTTGAAAGAGAAAAAGAAATAGCTTTGAAAGAAGAGTTTAAGAACTTAAATTTAAATTATCAGGATAGCATTATCTTATAGGGGGAGCAACTTTGATTAAATTATTTGTAAGCGATTTAGATGGAACTTTATTAAATGAAAATCATGAAGTATCACAAGCGAATATAGATGCAGTAAAAGAAATGAGAAAACATGGAATATCATTTTTACCTGCAAGCGGAAGAAGTTATTTAGGACTTCAAGCGGCTATATCTGCTTTGCATATTCATCCAAAATGTATTTGCTTGAATGGGGCAGAGTTTTATGATAATGATGGAAATCGATTGATTTCAAACCCTATTTCAATTGAAAAGACAAAGGAAATCCAAGTTTTACTTAAAACCTTGGATTGTTATACAGATTATTATTGTGAAGATGCTCATTATCTAGTGTATGGTGGCAATGATCTTGAAGCTTTTTTTCTAGAGCGTTTTGCCTTTTTGTTTTATGGAGAAAAATTAGATGATCCAATTGAATTTTTAAAAGAAAATGAAGCTCTTGGGGAAACAAAGACAATTGCTAGAGATGAAGAAATATTGGATAAAACAATTTTAAAAATAGAATTGGTATTTAAAACGGATAAGGCTAAAGCTGCGGCATTAGAAAAGTTAAATGAAATTGATGATATAATTACAACATCTTCCCATGAATTAAATCTTGAGATTAATTCAATTGAAGCAACAAAGGGTCATATGATTGAGCAAGTATGTGAAACTTATGGATATGATAAAGAGGAAGTTGTTGTTGTTGGCGATGGAATTAATGATATTCCAATGCTAGAAAAATTTCCTAATTCTTATGCTATGGGACAGGCAAGTGATGTTGTTAAAAAGGCAGCAATGTTTGAAGCTGATTCAAATTCTAATGATGGAGTAGCTAAGTTGATACACGAAATTATTGCAAATAATAAATAAGAGAAAGTACTGATTCAAAAAGAGTCAGTTTTTTTATTAATGGGAATATTTTATTTTTGTTGACGCTGGTTATGACCAGTGGTATGGTGTATGTAAGGAGGCGATTATGAAAAAACGATATGAGGAATTTGCAGACATTATGAAAGAGCAGTTGAATCAAGCTTTACAACAAGAAGATATTTTAGATCAAGCTAGTGAAATTATGAGTGATACGGTTGCCACAGGTGGAGTGATTCATGTTTTTGGATGTGGACATTCGCAAATGTTTGGTGAGGAATTATGCTTTCGTACAGGCGGATTGGTACCAGTCAATGCCATTATGATACCTCAATATAATATTTATCCCAATGTGAAATTATCACAGATTATGGAACGCCAAGAAGGGGTAGCACAGGGTGTGTTGGATTCTATGGTGACAACACCAAAGGATACGATGATTATTGTATCTGTTTCTGGTCGTAATGCAGCAGGAATTGATATGGCGATTGCTGCACATGATAAAGGTATGAAGGTAATTGGAGTGACCTCTTTAAATTATTCTAATCAAGTAACTTCAAGACATAGTAGTAAGAAGTTGCTTAAAGATGTTAGTGATGTAGTTATTGATATTTGTGGAGTAAAAGGCGACTCTGTTTTAGAAGATAGTAGAGTTAGTGAGAAGTTTTGTTCTACTTCTACTGTTGTGGCTATGAGTATTCTTGTAGGAATTGTTGGTGAAGTTATTGTAAAACTTGCTGATAGAGGTATTAATCCTCCAATTTGGGTAAGTGGGAACCTAGATCGAGGAGATAAAATAAACGAAGAATACATTAAACAATATAAAGGAAAAGTTAGTATCTTATAAAAAAAGGAATTTTGAACCATTGGTTCAAAGTTCCTTTCATTTTTCCCAACGTCCATAAATTCCACAAGGCAGGGTGTTTTTTGTCTTTGTAATTGGTAAGCCAATCTCTCCACAGGTAATTGTGCCGTGTTTCATTTTTTTATATACACTTGTTTGTAAAACATTATGTAATACGGTTGCACTAAATCCTGTTGTATAAGAGTTTACTAAAAAGAAAATAGCATCATCACTTAATATATCTAAACATGCGTCAATAAGTGGATATAATTGCTCTTCAATTTTCCAAATTTCTCCATTAGGACCACGTCCATAACTAGGAGGGTCCATAATGATTGCATGATATGTACGACCTCTTCGTTTTTCTCGTAAGACGAATTTTAAGACATCATCGACGATGAAACGTATTTTTTTGTGCGTCAATTTTGAAAGTTGCATATTTTCTTTCGCCCATTGCACCATTCCTTTACTAGCATCAACATGTACGACTTCTTCAGCTCCTGCACTAGCACAAGCCATTGTCGCACCACCAGTATAGGCAAAAAGATTTAAAACCCTTATATCATTGCGATTTGAAGCTTTGATTTTATCCATCATATAGTCCCAGTTTGCAGCCTGTTCAGGGAATAAGCCAGTATGTTTAAAACCAGTAGGTGACACTTTAAATGTCAAATGACCATAGTCGATAGTCCAATACTCTGGTATTTTTTTATGAAATTCCCAATGACCTCCACCAGATGTAGAACGATGATAATGTGCATGACATTCTTTCCAATTGTTATCAGCTTTATCAATTGGCCAAATAATTTGAGGATCAGGGCGACGAAGAACAATATTTTTCCATCGCTCTAGTTTTTCTCCATTTCCACAATCGATACATTCATAGTCTTTCCAATTTGTTGCAACTTGATTCATATTTTGTCTCCTAAACTCTCATTATTATAACACATATAAAAAAAGATAAGAAATATCTATATTTATGATATAATGATAAGTACATGATGAAAATACATGGAGGATTTTATGAGAAAAATAACAATAGTATTCATGACGTCATTGCTTTTCTTTTTAGCTTCATGCGGTGGCAACAAAGATGATGAAGTAAAGAAAACAGAAATTAAGATAGATAAAAATGAGGTTTATACACCACCAAAAAATCCTACAGATTATCAAGCAGAAACATATAATGCTTTGACTAAAGCTTTAAAAAAGAATAATGAGGAAGCAGTTGCTAAACTTGTAGCTGAAAACTTCACAGCTGATTTCTTCACTTTGAAAAATAAGGAAAGTGCAGAGGATGTTGGTGGACTGACATATTTTCCTGCAACACGACAAGAAGAATTCAAAACATTTGCAATGAATTATGTATATTCAAATTATCAATTAATTAAAGATGATTATGGAAAATCGAGTTTGCCTGTCGTAGAGGAAGTTAAAGTAGGTAACGTAAGCAAAGAAACAATAACATATAAAAATATTATTCCAAGTGAAGATGAAAATGTAGAAGATCAAGTTGAAGAAAATGAATATGAAGGATATGTAATTAACATTACGATATCTTATGAATCAACAGATGTTCCTGATAAAGACTTAAAGAAAGAAGCTGTCATTTATGTAATTAAACTAGATGAGCGACTTGTGATTATAAAGTTAGATTAAAATTTGTGATAAAGGCCCCTTCTTTAGTATTAAAGGGGCTTTCTTTGAATTCTTTATGAAAGCGGTTGCAATGACTTCTGATAAATGTTACTATATGTTCGTTAAAGGATAGTGATTGTATTTTACAAGCTAAACCTATTTACGTATGAAAACATAGATTTTTCATATTGTAGATAGGTTTTTATTTTGAAACTAATAAAGAATGCAAGTTAATTTGTAGTTTTTATAGTGCTCAAAATAGCTTTATAAAAAATAGGAGGTGAAAAAAAGCGAATTATAATATAGTTTTTCAGTTAATTTTAGGGAGGAAATATGAGAAATAAAATTAAAAAGATTGTATTATCATTATTTGTAATTGTTACTGCTATTTTTGCAGGAAGTATAAATGTAACGGCAGATACAAATGAAGATTATGATGAAAAAGTAACGATTGTACATACGAATGATGTACATGGGTATGTAGCTATTGAAGCAAAAGTAAAAGGATATATGAACACACTTGATGTGAATCAACAACGTACACTTGTCTCTGCAGGAGACATGTATATGGGAAGTGTATTTGCAAACCTTAATAAAGGTGAAGATGTTGTACGGGTTATGAATGCAATGGGATATGAAATGATGACATTAGGGAATCATGAATTTGCTATGGATTATACACAATTAAGAAAAGTAATCCAACAATCAAATTTTCCTGTTTTAGGAGGAAATGCACAAGCTGACTTATTGGATGCTATTCCCGAAGTAGGTGATTATGTAATTAAAACATACAATGCAGGAAATAGTAAGCAAGTAAAAGTTGCATATCTTGGAATAACGACAACTTATAAAGCAGAAGGATTTGGCCCTAAGATGGTCCAACAAGCAAATGCAATGCGTTCTGCTGCAGAAGATGAAGGAGCAACCATTTTTATAGCTGTAACTCACTTAGGGGTTACAGATAGCAATAAAGAACTGACAAGTTACTACTTAGCGGAAGAATGTCCATGGTTAACTGCAATTATTGATGGTCATTCACATTCCATTGTTAATGAAAAATATAAAGGTGTTATGATTGCACAAACGGGAGGAGAAGGAGCTGGTTTTGGTGTCATGAATCTATATTTTAAAGATGGGAAATTAGTAGATATTGATTCTGAAACAATTAATAAAGATAATGGCTTAGCGGATATCCAAGATGATCCTACCATCGCTGCTCTCATTGCTCAAATCAATGAAGAACATAAACCAATTCTTAGTCAGGAAATATTTATGAATCCGGTATTCTTAAGTGGTACTAGAGAAGTAGTAAGGGCAAGTGAAACTAATTTAGGGAATATTGTTTCTGATGCATACTTAGGGGCAGCAGGAAGTGATGCAGTGATTGGTTTTGCACCTTCGGTTACAATCCGTCAAGATTTGCAACCTGGACCTGTGAGTTTAGGGGATATTTATAATACTTTAGGATCAGAACAACGCTTATTATCATTTGAAATGAGTGGCGCCCAAATCTGGAAAGCAATGGAAAACTGTGTAGAAAGTTGGCCAGAGAAAACCAATGCCTTTCAACAATTTTCTGGAATGCATGTGAAGTTTGACCCAAATAATGAAGTAGGCAGTCGTATTGTCGAAATAACATTAAAAGATGGAAGTGTAATGGATTTATCAAAAACATATCGAGTAGTAACACGAGAAGATCTATTAATGCACTTCTTAAATGATGAAGAACAAGCGCAAACTACATTTAAGGAACATGGATATGTATATCCAACGTTCATTGCATATGCACAAGCAAATGCAGCAACATTTAAAGCTGAAAAAGAAGGACGCTTAGAAATTGTAGATAGTAAAAAAACAGATCCAGATAAAAAGCCAAAACCGAAACCAAGGCCAACAGGGGATAATGATAATAAAAAGGTGGCGAGTTTAGAAGGAAAGCCAAGTACAGGGGATACAAACAATATCCAATGGTTATGGGGATTAGCTGCAATATCATTATGTGTAATTCTTATTACGAAACGCAGTTCATCAAAACAATAGTAAAAGAAAAGCTAACATTATGTTAGCTTTTTAAAATTCAATAGTATCAGGATTTTTGTTTGAACTGACATCATCATATGCTAAATTATCAATATAAGCGATATCATTATCATCTAAGGTGAAATCAAAAACTTGGATATTTTGCTTAATTCGTTTAGCATTTGTCGAACGTGGAAGTGGTAAATATCCTTTTTGTAATTGCCAACGTAGAATAATTTGAGCAACACTACAGTTATATTTGTCAGCAATGTCTCTTAATTCCAACTTATCTAATAGTTTAGCTCTTCCTAAAGGGCTATAAGCTTCAATCAAAATATTTTTTTGTCGACAATAGTGCACAATATTATTTTGTAGTAAACCAGGATGTAGTTCAATTTGATTTACCATAGGGATTATTTTACACGTTTCTAATAATGCATCTAAGTGATGTTCCATAAAATTAGAAACACCAATTGCACGGATTTTCCCTTGATTGTATAAATCTTCCATTGCACGATAAGACTCAGCATTCATTTGCTTCCAATTTGTACGGTATTTTACAGGGTTTGGCCAATGAATTAAATATAAGTCTATATAATCAATACCCAATTTCGCTATTGAGGTTTCAAAGGCTTGTATCGTTTCATCATAACCTCTTACATCATTCCATAATTTTGTTGTGATAAAGATGTCTTCTCTTTTTATTGAACTTTGTTTTAGTGCTTCTCCTATAAATGCTTCGTTTTTATAAATAGCCGCCGTATCAATGTGACGATACCCACTTTCTAATGCAGCGGTTACGGCTGCAACACAGATATCATGTTCGTCTAGTGTCCATGTACCAAAGCCAATGCTAGGTATGGAAATATTATTTGCTAACATATAGTCCTTCATTGAGATGCCTCCTTTTTAATATTTGTTCCAGTGAACGATTTCTTTTATCTCTCTTCTAGGGCGTTTTTGAAATGCTTCACTTGTATAACCAAGTGGTGTCATTGCTACAATTCGAAGATGCTCTGGAATATGTAGAATCTTTTTTATCTTTTGTTCAGGGAAGACGCCAACCCAACAAGTACCCAAACCTAAAGAAGTTGCTTCTAAGATGCTGTGTTCAATTGCAATGGCACTATCACACATATAATAAGGTTTATCATCTCGAAGACCACTTTTAGTAGGATCTGCAATAAAAACCAATAAGTGACTTGCTTTTTTATATGCAGATTCACTAGGGTTGAAATTCGCTAGTTCACCAATTTCTAATTGTAAATCCTTATTATCAATACAAATGATTTCAAAGCATTGTTTGTTTTTCCAAGTAGGAGATAATTGCGCAGCAATCAACACCTTCTCCAATAATTCATTCTCCACTTGTTTGTCCGTATACTCTCTTGCACTAAATCTTTTATTTATAACATCTAACATAACTTACCTCCTCGTATAATATGTAATGTAATCAAACAGAAGCATCGCCTTCAATATCGATTGCATTTACACTCTAATTAATAGATAATAGATTCGTTTTG
>NZ_JAQFIQ010000053.1 GCF_029504745.1 Breznakia sp. PF5-3
TTTATCGACTAAAATAGAGAAATTTCCTGCCTAATAGATTGTATCATATACCTTGTTATAAAAAAAGACCATTGACTTCTTTTGTCAACAGTCTGCAGTATCATGTGATAATGATACTTTTTTACTTTAATGAGAATTAAAGAAACATAAGTGAATTGTACTAAACTATTATTTTTTATGTGGATGTAATTGTTTTGGCAACAATAAGATAGAAAATAATAAAGAAAAAGAAATGTGCAAATCGGAAGTTACCAGTCATGATGTTACATTAGATGTAAAGATTAAAGACAGGATTGATATATTACTACGGGACCAAACTTTTTTAATATAGTTTAGATGCAAAAATCAAAGGAAATAATGAAATGCAAGATTACTATGGGAAATTGAATTAGGGAGAATACAAAATGAAAAAACATAGAAAGTTAATTGTTCTGATAATTATAATTATAGTTCTAGTAGGAGTAACTATAGTTGGGAAAAAAGTTTATAAAGAAATGAATGAGAAAGATATCAATAATATTTTTGATGAAATGTATTATGTTGGTGAAGATAATGTTTCTGCATATTGGCATAAAGATGTATTTAAATCAGTATCAAAAGAATCAAATCGGGCAAAAGGAACCATAGATAGTGATGGAATAAAACATGGACTGATGAGAGTTTATAATAAGTCAGCAATTTCACCTGCTTTAAAAGAATATGGTGTAGAAAGTATTATAGTGTATTTTGATTATGATCCATTTCTAAAAATTATAACATCAATTGATAGAGGGGAAGGGAGTGATGACAGTATAATTATACGTTGGATTTATAATGTGGAGAGCGATGAAATGGAACTTGAATTTGAATTTATAAATGAAAAAGCAAAATTTGAACCTATGACAGGAAAAGATATTGATGAATTTTTAGCGAGTTTTGATATGGATTATGATGAACTATATGAAGTAGCGAGAATGTTCTTATATGATCAAATATTGATAGATTATTTAGAGGGGAATGAAAAGTTGTCAAAATTCTCAATGGATGATTTAGGAGATGTAGACATTTTAGGGGCAAAAGTTGTGCTATGTAGTAATTTTCTTGAAGGATGTTTGCAAAGCGAAAAATGATGTTAATTAAACGCTTAAAAAGGATGTAAGATAACTTCATTTTCTATAATGTATTGCCCCATGAGTTTATGCTGGGTTTGACTAATATAAATTTTTCCATTTTGACGAGTCAGCAATCCATTGCTTTCAATTTTTTGTAGAGAACGATTAAGTGTGCGAACACTACAAGCCATTTTACTAGCAATATCTTCTCTTTTGGCATTGATTTTCACTTGTTTTACATCGCCATATTTTTGATATTCTTCATATAAGAATACAATGATTCTTGTTTCGATATCCAAAAATAGAAATTGTCTTAAAAATTGTGTTTCTCTACTCAATACACTCATTAACATATTCATACGAATAAATAGAGCATTTACATCTTCTCTTACCCAATTCATATAATCACCCGAATTGATACGAATACAAACACAATGATTTTTGGCACGCAAAGATACAAAACGGCCTGATGCATTGGAAAATAGTTCATAATCACCAAGCACATCAATTGCTCGATATTCTCCAAACGTAAAAGGATAGCTAGGAACTTGTTCGTCAACGACAGATACTTTTCCTTTTAGTAATACGTAGACATACGTATTTGGATCACCAGTTTCCATGATAGGGTGACCTTTTTCATAGGTAACAATTTCCATCTTTGCCTGTGTAGCTTCAGAACAATTTTTAAAGATTGTTGATACAAAGATATAGTCATTATCACTAAGGTGAGTTTTACAATATTTTAAAATTTGTGACATAATTTACTCCTTAGGGACAAGTGTCCTTTTTTTTAATTATACACTAAGATAAGATAAAAATAGTAATAGGAAATCAATTTCTTATAATTATTATTTTGGAGGTAAGAGTTTTATGGCAACACCGCATATTGAAGCAAAAGAAATGGATATCGCAAAAGTAGTTTTAATGCCTGGCGATCCATTAAGGGCAAAATATATAGCAGAAACATATTTGGAGGATGTTATTAAGTTTAATAATGTTCGAAATATGTTTGGTTTTACAGGAACATATAAAGGAAAAAGGATTTCCGTAATGGGTTCTGGTATGGGAATGCCAAGTATTGGAATTTATTCATACGAACTATTTAAAGTTTATGATGTTGAAGCAATTATCCGTATTGGTAGTGCAGGAGCATATACGGATGATTTGAAATTGTTTGATATTGTTTTAGCGAGTGATGCCTGGAGTGAGTCTTCGTTTGCACTTGCACAAGCTGGAGTAAAGGATTCAATAATGAAGCCAAGCGAAAAGTTGAATACTTTGATAAAAGATACAGCAGCAAGTATTAATAAAACAGTACATGAAAATCGTATTCACTCAAGTGATGTTTTCTATCATGAAGATAATGTAGATGGATATGCAGATTTCTATAGCAAACATGGATGTGTTTGTGTAGAGATGGAAAGTTTTGCATTGTTTCACACAGCAAACCTTTTCAATAAGCAAGCAGCATGTCTTTTAACAATTTCTGATTCACTTGTAACACATGAAGTGACAACGGCAGAACAACGACAAAATTCATTTAATGAGATGATGGAAATAGCATTAGAAAGCGCAATACAGGTTTAAAAAAGATGAAAAACTATAAACGAATTTTTACCATCGTAGTTGACTCATTGGGTGTGGGAGCAGATGATTTAGCTGGATATGATAAAGGTGCTAATACATTGGCTCACATCAGTGAGCATATGCCAAATTTTAAAATCCCAACATTACAAAAGTTAGGATTGGCGAATGTAACTAAGTTAGTATCAGTAGAAGCAGAAATATCTCCCCTTGCCACTTATACAAAAATGAAAGAGGCAAGTATTGGAAAAGATACGATGACAGGACACTGGGAAATGATGGGGTTGTTGATTGATACACCTTTCCAGACGTTCACAGAAGAAGGGTTTCCAAAGGAATTAATTGATGAATTAGAAAGTCGTACAGGACGTAAAGTAATTGGTAATAAAGCTGCAAGCGGTACAGAGATATTAGATGAATTTGGTGAAGAAGAAATTGCCACAGGTCATATGATTGTTTATACATCTGCAGATTCGGTACTACAAATTTGTGGAAATGAAGAGACAATGGGGTTGGATAATCTATATAAGTATTGTGAGATTGCACGTGAAATTACTATGAAACCAGAATGGAAAGTGGGAAGAATCATCGCTCGACCTTACACAGGAAATAAGAAAGGAAGCTTTGTACGTACTGCAAATCGTCATGATTATGCATTAAAACCATATGGTAGAACAGCACTAAATGTATTAAAAGATGCTGGAAAAGATGTTATCAGTGTGGGTAAGATTAATGATATTTTTGATGGTGAGGGTATTACAGAAGCATATAAATCAAAAAGTAGTGTGCATGGTATGGAGCAGACAATCGATATAGCAAAAAAAGATTTCGATGGTTTATGCTTTGTAAATCTTGTGGATTTTGATGCCTTATGGGGACATCGACGCAATCCTGTAGGCTATGGTGAAGAGTTAGAGCGCTTTGATGCTCTATTAGCTAAATTATTGGATGTGTTAAGAGAAGATGATTTATTGCTTATTGTAGCCGATCATGGAAATGATCCAACGTATATAGGTAGTGATCACACAAAAGAGATGGTACCATTCTTAGCATATAGCAAGGATATGGAACAAGGACAGCATTTAGAAGTATTTGATACATTTGCGAATGTAGGTGCAACAATTGTAGATAATTTTGGTTTCGCTATGCCAAAAGATACGATTGGAGTATCAAAATTAGCAGAAATCGTAAAATATCGTAAATAGTATTCGAGGGAGGTTATAAAGATGAGTAAAGTTAGTGAAATTATTAAAGACCCTACTTTGACATATCAACAGCAAGTACTATCACTTGCTCGATTGGCAGAGAGTGAAGATGATTCCTTACCTCGAGATAAAGCGTTTATCGAAGCATTACAAGATGGTGTATTATGCGACTTAGGTGAAGGGTTAGCGCCATATCGTCCTCGATATATCGTGCCTGATTATGAGTTGTTGATGAAAAAGGGGTGTGAATTTTTAGATATAGCACCACCTAGTGATATTTGGGAAGCTACCAATGCATTATTGATTTTTTATAAGCATGTACCAAGTATTACATCATTTCCTGTATACTTAGGAAACTTTTCCACGCTTTTTGCACCATTTGATACAGAGGAAGAGATAACAAGAAAAGCTTTGAAATTGTTTTTACAACACATTGATAAAACCCTTACAGATTCTTTTGTTCATTCGAATATCGGACCAAAAGAAAATCGTGTAGGACATATTATTTTAGATTTAACAAAAGAAATGCAATTAGCAATACCAAATCTTACGTTGTTATACAATCCAGAAAAGACAAGCAACGAGTTCGCATTAAAATGTGTGGATTGTATGCTTGAAACAAGTAAGCCAAGTTTTGCAAATGATGCGATGTATGCAAAAAATATGGATGGAAACTATGCCATTGTTAGTTGTTATAATGCATTAAAGATAGCAGGTGGTGGATATACATTACCACGAATTCGCTTATACGATGCTTCTTTAAAAGCAAAGGATGCAGATGATTTCTTAAATAACATACTTCCATACTATGTTGAAGTGTTGTTGAAGAATATGGATCAAAGAATTACTTATATTGTAGAAGAATCAAGTTTCTTTAAAAGTAACTTTCTTGCAAAGGAAGGCTTTGTTAAACAAGAAAACTTCACTGGCATGTTCGGTGTTGTTGGCTTAGCAGAGTGTACAAATAACTTATTAGGAATTAGTGATAAAAGCAAAGGTTATGGACATGACAAAGATGCTGAAAAGTTAGCATCTACCATTCTAGATAAGATACATGATATGGTGGAAGCACATCATGGTGTGTATTGTGAGGGCTGCAATAATACTTATGTAATGCATGCTCAAGTTGGAATTGATACGGATGGTACAGAAAATTCTCCTGGGTGTCGAATTCCAATTGGAAGCGAACCAGAACTTAGAGATCATTTATTGTTAGAAGCAAAAATGCATAAACATTTTATATCAGGAATTGGTGATATCTTTAAGTTTGATAAAACTTGGAATAAAAATCCCCAAGCGATATTGGATATAATTAAGGGTGCATTCACAAGCGGAATGCGATACTTTACTGGATATAATGCTGATAATGATGTTGTTAGAGTTACAGGATATTTAGTAAAGCGTAGTGAAATTGAAAAATTACGTAATAATGAGGCTTCTTTAAATCAAGTGACATTGTATGGTAAAGGAGCGGAAGAAAAAGGTAAGGCACTAAGTCGAAGAGTGTATGAAAACAGCAATCGTTAATAAAATTATTCCATTTTCAAATGTTGATGGACCAGGAAATCGGACAGCAATCTTTTTTCAAGGATGTTCATTCGCTTGTTTGTATTGTCACAATCCTGAGACAATCCATCTATGCAGGCATTGTGGAGAATGTGTTGAACAATGTCCTGTGAATGCTTTATCAATGAAAAATGGAAAAGTTGTATGGGATGATGAAATATGTTGCGAATGTGATACATGTATAAAGGTGTGTCCACATCTCTCATCTCCAAAAACAAAGCTTATGAAGGTAGCGGATATTGTTGAATATATTAAACCTCATGTAGCATTTATAGAAGGAATTACAGTAAGTGGTGGAGAATGTATGTTGCAGGCAGATTTTCTACTAGAACTATTTAAAGAAATGAAAAAAATGGGATTAACTTGTTTAATCGACAGCAATGGAACTGTTGATTTTCGTAAGCATACATCATTACTAGATATAAGTGATGGAGTTATGCTGGATGTGAAAGCATTTGATAATGACTTTCACCGTCAAATTTGTAAATACGATAATTTGTCAGTAAAACAAAACTTGGATTACTTGCAAAGTATACATAAACTTTTGGAAGTTCGAACCGTATTGCTTCCAAACCAAGATGAGCAAAATGAAGCTACTGTGAATTATGTAAGTAAATGTTTAAAAGAAGGAATTACATATAAGCTGCTTCGATTCCGTCCATATGGGGTCCGCTTTGAAGGTGTTGAATACTTTGGAAAGGAAAGCGTTAGTGAAGAATACGCAGAAAAATTCAAGAATATTGTTTTGAAAAATGGACACAATGATATAATTATCGTATAGATAAGCATACTAGATTATGACTTTACAAAAGAAAACCGGAGGTAAAAGATGAAAAAATTTAGTATTATGGCTGTGACAGCGTGCCTTGTATTGCTATTAAGTGCATGTGGTGGCTCAGATGGTGACAGCGCAAAGGATGACACATGTCCTGTAAAAGTTGGATTTGTAACGGACATGGGAGGGATTGATGATCGCTCATTTAACCAAGGATCTTGGGAAGGTGTACAGCAATTTGCCAAAGATAACAAATTGGATAAGAGTTGCTATACATACCTAGAATCAAAAACAGAAGCAGATTATACTACAAACTTATCAACATTGGCAGATGATGGATATGATATCGTAATCGCAGCAGGTTACTTATTCATAGATTCAATGGGAGATGTGGCTGCACAATACCCTGACACAAAATTTTTGATTATTGATGGTGTTGTAGAAGCAGAAAACGTGGAAAGTGCAGTATTTGCCGCAAATGAATCGTCTTATTTGGCAGGTATGGCAGCAGCTTTAGAAGCGAAAGAACAAGGATCTAATGATGTTGGATTTATTGGAGGTATGGAAGGTGAAGTAATTGGAGCTTTCCAAGCTGGATTTGAACAAGGTGCATTGGATGCGAATCCAGATGTTATCGTTCATGTAGACTATGTAGGTAGTTATGATGATGCTGGTAAAGCGACAACATTAGCTGCTAAGCAATATGATGCAGGTGTAAAAGTAATTTTCCATGCTGCAGGAAATGCAGGTAATGGTGTTATCAAAGAAGCACAAACAAGAAGTGAAGCTGGCGATATAGTATATGTGGTTGGTGTAGATAAAGATCAATACGATACAGGTAAATACGGTGATGATGACAAGTCAGTAATTTTAACTTCTGCATTAAAACGTGTAGATGTTGCAACTTATGATGCAGCTAAAGCAGTTATGGATGATAAATTCGAAGCTGGAGTTACAACATATACATTAAAAGAAAATGGTGTAGGAATTCCTGAGAAAAACCCTAACTTAAGTGATAGTATTAAAAAAGCATTGGATAAAGCAATAGCGGATATTAAAGATGGAACAATTACAGTAAATGAAAAACCTGTAATTGCAAATGGTTCTTCAAAATCACCAAAAGCTAAATAATCATAGATATTCAAGTTAAGTATTATGGGAGAAAGTAGCTTTCTCCCATTTTTGAAGAAAGGGGAATATAATGGAATATGCAGTAGAAATGCTAAACATCACAAAAGAGTTTCCAGGAATCAAAGCAAATGATGATGTAACGGTTCGCTTAAAACAGGGAACAATTCATGCGTTGCTTGGTGAAAATGGGGCTGGAAAGTCTACGTTAATGTCAATTCTATTTGGTTTATATAAGCCAACTTCAGGTGAAATAAAAGTAAAAGGTAAAGTTATTGAAGATATGGATCCTAATTTGGCAACAGAGTTGCATATAGGGATGGTGCATCAACACTTTAAACTTGTGGAATCTTTTACAGTGACTGAAAATATTGTGTTGGGTCAAGAGCCTATGAAAAATCATATGATTGATTATAAAGCGGCGAAAAAGCGAATTTTGGAGTTATCAGAACAATATGGATTTAAGGTTGATCCAGATGCAAAGATTTCTGATATATCAGTAGGGACACAACAAAAAGTTGAAATTTTAAAAATGCTATATCGCAATGCAGAAATTTTGATTTTTGATGAACCAACAGCGGTTTTAACACCACAAGAAATTGATGATTTGATTTTGATTATGAAACAATTGGTAAAAGAAGGAAAGAGTATTTTATTGATTACGCATAAGCTTCAAGAAATTAAAGCAGTTGCTGATGAATGTAGTGTTTTACGTAGAGGTAAATACATTGCTACAGTGAATGTAAAAGATACAAGTAAAGAAGAAATGGCAGAAATGATGGTGGGTCGTAATGTTAATTTTAATGTTGAAAAAGGCCCTGCAAAACCAGCTGAAGTGGTTTTGGATATTAAAAATATCGATGTTTGTGATGAAGATAAAAATAGAAAAGTAAAAGATTTTTCTTTACAGGTGAGATCTGGAGAGATTGTTGGTGTTGCTGGAGTTGATGGAAATGGCCAGAGTGAATTGATTTATGCACTTTGTGGGTTGATGAAAAACACCAAAGGAACAATTTGTTTGAATGGGGAAGACATTAGTAAAATGTCAATTAAGAAGCGTTTTGATAAAGGGCTTGGACATATCCCTGAAGATCGACATAAATATGGATTGGTATTGGATTTTCTTTTAAAAGAGAATTTGGTGTTACAGTCTTATAATGATGCACCATATTCAAAAAAAGGAATCTTACAAAAAAATGAAATTGATAAGCATGCAGATCGTTTGATTGAAATCTTTGATGTAAGAAGTGGAGAAGGTAAGGATTCCTTAACCCGTAGTATGTCTGGAGGAAATCAACAAAAAGCAATTATTGCGCGTGAAATTGAACGTAATCCTAAATTGTTATTAGTCGTACAACCAACACGAGGTCTGGATGTAGGAGCAATTGAATATATTCAAAAACGTATTATTGAAGAGCGAGACAAAGGGACAGCGGTGTTACTAGTTTCATTGGATTTAGATGAAATACTAGATTTATCAGATAAGATTGCAGTTATGCATGATGGAGAATGTACAGCATTCTTAGACCGCTCAGAAACAGATTTCAGAGATATTGGATTATATATGGCTGGAACTAAGAAAGGAGAAGAATCATGAAGAAAAACCTTTCACCAATAAAAATTTCCCTTATATCCGTTGGAATGGGATTGATTCTTGGGATTATCATTTTGGTAGCATCTGGCTATAGTCCGATGGTTTTATTTAATGCTATGTTACGTGGGTTAGTAGGATCCACTTTCAATAATTTTGGTAATTTTAATTTACGTAATACAGGTGAATTTATTGTATTTTCATTACCAATTATTTTAACTGGTCTTTCCGTTGCTTTTGCATATCGTACAGGTATGTTTAATATTGGTGCTGAAGGACAAGTTATGGTAGGGGCATGTGCAAGTATTTGTGTTGCACTACTTGTACCACTACCAGGAATCTTACATGTAATTGCTTGTGTAATTGCAGGAGCAGTAGCAGGAGCATTATGGGGCCTTATTCCAGGGATTTTGAAAAGTCGTTATAAAATTAATGAGGTTGTTGTATGTATCATGTTGAATTACTTTGGTATGTACTTCTCAAATTATATTTTAAAAGCATTACCAGGTTCGAGTATTTCAAAGACAGTACAAATACCTAGTTCAGCTTCACTATCTAGTGATTTCTTGAGTTCGATTACAAATAATTCACGGTTGAATTGGGGAATTCTAATTGTAGCTTTAGCAATCTTTGCATATTGGTTTATTTTAAATAAAACCGCTTTTGGTTTTAGTCTGCGTGCTACTGGATATAATGAAGATGCTGCGCAGTACGCAGGTATGAAAACGAAAAGAAATGTTGTTTATTCAATGATGATTGCAGGAGCTCTTGCAGGATTAGCTGGAGCCGTTATTTCCTTAGGTACCTTCAACATGGGTAGAGTTATCGGGTCTTTTGAAAATTATGGATTTGATGGTATTGCCGTTGCTTTTGTTGGCGCCTTTAATGCAATTGGAATTATGCTTGCAGGATTGTTGTTTGGATTGTTGAAAGTGATGTCTCCACTTATGCAGGCAACTGGTGTTCCAAAAGAGATTAATGAAATAATTTCGGCAGGTATTGTATTGTTTGTGGCAATGCAATATGGAATTATATTGTTATTAAATCGCTTTCATAAGAAAAAGAAGAAACCAAAGAAAATTGAAACTGATAAAAATGAGAATGAAAAAGTGGAAGGAGGCGTGAAAGTATGAATTTATTTCTACAAATGTTTCCAGCAGCTTTGATTATGGCAACACCGATTGTAATTGCAGCATTAGGTGGTTTGTTTTCTGAGCGTAGTGGAATTATCAATATTGCTCTTGAAGGTATTATGTTAGTTGGTGCTTTTGCAACCGCAACAGTAACCATTTTATTAAGTGATAGTCTTGGTAATTTTGCTCCTTGGGTAGGAATTATTATCGGTGCAATTGTAGGATGTTTATATTCTGCAATCCATGCTTTTGTGTCGATAAACTTGAAAGCGGATCAAACGATTTCTGGGGTAGCATTAAATATGCTTTCTACAGGATTGACAATTTACTTATGTCAGTTGATATTTCAAGGACAAAGAACGCCAAACTTTCCTACTAATATAGCAAAGTTATCAGTTCCTATCTTGAAGGATATACCAATTATTGGGCCAATGTTCTTTAGCAATGTATATCCAACTTTCTTTATCGCTGTAGGACTTGTCCTATTAACGTATTTCTTGATGTATAAGACGCGTTTTGGGTTGCGTCTACGCTCATGTGGTGAGTATCCACAAGCAAGTGCTTCGATGGGGATAACCGTTGCTAAAATGCGCTATATTGGTGTTTTAACTTCAGGTTTCCTTGGGGGACTTGCAGGCGGTATTATGGTGTTGACAACGAATATTCAATTTAGTGTTAGTGTTATTCATGGAGTTGGATTTATTGCCCTAGGATGTTTGGTGTTTGGAAAATGGCATCCATTTGGTTGTTTACTTACAGGAGTATTTTTTGGATTCTCAGAAACCATTTCATCATATTCTGGAAATATCCCAGGATTATCAGGTTTCCCAACCGAATTTTTCTATAGTATACCTTATGTTCTAACAATCATTGCGTTGATAATCTTCGCAAAACGTTCAGTTGGACCAAAAGCTGCTGGAAAAATTTACGATGCTGGGCAAAGATAATGTAGTTATAAAACCAGATTCTTTATTTTGAATTTGGTTTTATTTTAATACAAGGAGGAGAACATGAATACATTAATTGAAAAGACAAAAACATATTTAAAGAATGCATATGTACCATATTCTGATTTTCGAGTTGCTGCATGTGTAAAGACTAAAACAAAAGAATATTATGGAGCAAATATCGAAAATGCTTCTTATGGACTTTCCAATTGTGCTGAGCGAAGTGCTTTATTTGCTGCATATTCTCAAGGGGTTCGTAAAGAAGATATTGAAGCGATGATTATTGTTACAAAGGCTAAGCAATTAACCTATCCATGTGGTGCATGTCGTCAAGTAATGGTTGAACTTGTACCTAGAGAGGCAAAGGTTATACTGGCAAATGAACATGAAATTAAAGAAACTACAGTTGAAGAGTTAATACCTTTTGCTTTTGATGCTTCAGATTTAGATGAAGAATAGAGAGGGAAAAGACGATGAATATAATAGAAATCATTGAAAAGAAACGTGATGGTCAAATTCTAACAAAAGAAGAAATTGAGTATTTTGTGAAAGCCTATTGCGATGGTACGATTGCAGAATATCAAGCTTCTGCTTTGCTTATGGCAATTTATTTTAATTCACTTAATAAGGAAGAATTGTCTGTTTTTACGAAAGCGATGATAGAGAGCGGGAGAACATATGATTTTTCTAGTTATGATGGTGTATTTGTAGATAAACATTCAACTGGTGGTGTAGGAGATAAGACAACCTTGGTGTTAGCTCCCATCTTAGCCGTTTGTGGTTGTAAAGTCGCTAAAATGAGTGGTAGAGGATTATCTTTTACTGGTGGAACTTTGGATAAACTAGAATCAATCCCCGGCTTACAGGTTGAAGTTAGTGAAGCTGATTTTATGAAACAAGTAGAGGAAATTGGTTGTGCTGTAATTGGACAAAGCAATGATATGGTGTATGCAGATAAAAAACTATATGCACTCCGTGATGTAACAGGAACAGTTAGTAGTATTCCACTTATCGCTTCTTCTGTTATGTCTAAGAAAATCGCTGCTGGAAGTGAAGTTATTTTATTAGATGTAAAATGTGGTGATGGTGCATTTATGAAAAACAAAGATGATGCTATTGAATTGGCGAAACGAATGATTGAAATTGGTGAAAGTGCCAATCGCAAAGTCGCGGCTGAAATTACAAGTATGGATGATGTGTTAGGTACTTGTGTTGGTAATTCATTAGAAGTATGGGAAGCAATTGAAACATTGAAAGGAAATTATGACCAAGATTTCTATGATTTATGTGTACATTCTTCTTATACAATTTTAAAGATGGCTAATATTTGTGAGAATGAAGAAGAAGCACGACAAAAAGTAGAAGCCTGTATTCAAGATGGAACAGCTTTGGCAAAATTAAAAGAAATGATTGAATATCAACATGGTAATGGCGAAGTAGTTAATAATTATGAACTATTAGCGATTTCTAAACAAACGGTTGATGTTTATGCAGATACTGCTGGTTATCTAAATACGTTGCATGTGAAGGATATAGGACTTTTATCTTGCGCACTTGGAGCAGGTAGAATGCAAATTGAAGATGCAATCGATCATGGGGTAGGAATTGTTTTACACAAGAAACGTTATGATAGGGTTGAAAAAGGAGATATCTTATGTACTCTCTATGTAAATGACACCTTCGAAGAAAGCTTGGTTGATAAAATGAAAGCATGCTTTGTAATTGAAGAGAATGAAATAGAGAGAGAACCATTAATATACAAAGTATTGCATTAATACAAAAGATACAGAAATAATTCTGTATCTTTTTAATTATTATAATGTTTGAATTTAATAGCAATCTATAAGATTATTTTCTTTTATGGTAAAATAATGAAAGAAATATAATATGCAGCAATGGCGTATGGAAACAATTGTGGAAAGAGGTAAGCTATGAGTACGATATTAACATTTACAAATAGAGATGATTTTCATGAATGGTTAGATAATAATAGTGAAACAAGTGAAGGTGTATGGTTGCTTTTTGGTAAGAAAGGTGGTCCTAAAACACTCTCTGCAAATGATGCACTTGAAGAAGCACTGTGTTTTGGTTGGATTGATGGGCAGATGAAAAGTATTGATCAAACAAAGTATAAAAAATATTTTGCTAAAAGAACTGCAAATAGTAAATGGTCAGAAAAGAACAAAGGATTGGTTCAAAAACTTGAAGACCAAGGATTGATGAAAGATCGAGGAAGAGCCAAAATTGAGGAAGCGAAAGCAAACGGACAATGGGATGCTGTTAAAATAACATATGATACAGACGATAATATTGCATTTGTATCAGAGTTATTGAAAGGTTATGAGCCAGCATTTACAAATTTTCAAGCAATGTCTCCATCGGTGAAAAAAACTTATACACGTGCGTATTTTGACGCTAAGACAGAGGCTGGAAAAGAGAAACGATTATCATGGATGGTGGATAGGTTAAATAAAAACCTAAAACCAATGTAAAAGGAGAAAATAATATGATTCGCTATATACATACGAATATTGTAGCTAAAGACGTGGAAAAGCTAACTACTTTTTATAAAACAGTATTGGATTGTAAAAGCATAAAGGAAACACGTGATCTCAAAGGAGAATGGTTAGATGATTTAACAGGGATAGAGAAAGCGCATATTGTTGGAGAGCATCTTTTATTACCTGGATATGGTAGTAATTATCCAACCCTTGAAATATTCTCATATGATGAACTGGAAGATAATGACATATCAAACATTAATAAACAAGGGTTTGCTCATCTAGCTTTTCAAGTGGATGATGTAGAAAGTATGGTAAGTAAAGTGATCAAAGCTGGAGGAAGCATGGTTGGTGAAATTGTTAAGACAATGTATCCTAACAATAAAGAAGCAACGTTTGTGTACGTACGTGATCCAGAGGGGAATATTGTTGAGTTACAAAGTATAAGGTAATAAAATATACATTTAGTGAGGGAGAACGAAAATGAGAATAGAGAGATTGCTGATAAATAATATTCCATCATTATGTTGGGGAGAACCCTCGGATAAGTTGTTCATTGCAATTCATGGGAATATGTCAAGTAAAGAGGATGAAGTTATTAAGCGCTTCGCTCATGTGTTAGTTATGAGAGGATATCAATTGATAAGTTTTGATTTGCCAGAACATGGGGAGCGACAAAATGATCTTAACTATTTATGTAAGCCTCAAAATTGTATCGATGATTTACAACAAGTTATGAATTATGCGAAAACGGTTGCGAAGGAAATTAGTGTTTTTGCTTGCAGTATAGGGGCATATTTCAGTTTGTTGGCATATCCAAATGAGAAGATAAAACAATGTTTATTCTTGTCACCAATTGTTGATATGAAATCATTGATTGATAATATGATGCTGTGGAATAATACAACCGAAAAAGAATTAAGAGATAAAAAGGAAATAAAAACGGACTTTAATCAGATATTATATTGGGATTATTATACATATGTGAAAAATCATCCAATTGTTAGATGGGATAAGAAAACAGCTGTTTTATATGGTTCTAAAGACAATTTACAAAGTAAAACATTAATAAAGGAATTCTCACAGAAATTCAATTGTAAATTGAATATATTAGAGGGTGGAGAACATTTTTTTCATACACAGGAACAACTGCAATGTTATCAAGATTGGATTTATGAAACATTAAAAGGATAATTTCTGGTAGTGTAAAATATCTTGTGTAAACTCCTAGGGCTACCAACCTAGGATAGATAGCTAATATAGAAAAAGGGAGCCATTCCTAGTAGAATTAAT
>NZ_JAQFIQ010000054.1 GCF_029504745.1 Breznakia sp. PF5-3
TTTAATTTTAAAAATTTTCTAAAAACAAAAAAATGGAATGTTAAGTAATTTCGCATAATAAAAAAACAGTAAAAAATATATAAAAAAAGATATATATTTTTTTAAATCGAATATTTTGAAATTTAAGAAAAGATAGGGAAAAGAAATATCTTACAAAACTTCAAGAACAGTACTTGATATTAAATCATTATATTTAATATGATTTCGTAGAAATCGTTTTCTTGTGTGAGAAGTTTAGTGTATAATATTGCTTAGGAGGAAGGTGTATGCTGAAAATTGTTATTGTTGAACAAGAGAAAATAGCAAAAGATGCAATTTTCATGATGCGTAAAATTTTAAAGGAAGATTTCACGTTTGTGTTTTATGAAAAAATTGTTGATCTTGTAAAAGATCCAACGAAAGATTATGATGTAATCATATTAAACGAAGCATATAACAATGTACGAATTACCAGTGCACTGAATTTTGAAAAAACAAATAGTATTTTTATTTATTTATGTCATGATGGATATGCAAATGTTAATAATTTATATGGAAGGGTATTTTCAATTCATCGTGAAAATTTGGAGAATGAATTAATGGATCTTCAAAATTTGATTAATAGTCGTTTGTTGAAACATAGTGAATACCTATTTTCATACAATGGAATTACTTTGCGTTTAAAGTTTCATGATATTTATTATATTGAAAAAGAAGATAAGAACTTAATCTACTACACCAAAAAAGGTGAGTTCTATGAACGTGGTAGTGTTACAAAAAAAGCACATGAGTTTGAAGAATATGATTTTGTTCGTATCAATAGTGGTATCTTGGTAAATTATGAATACATTTTTAAAATTGAGGGTGATGAGTTAGAGCTTAATAATCATATGCGATTGCCAATTTCACGTTCTCGTAAGCCTAAATTGCTAGAATTCATTCGTAAGAAAACCGATCTTTCCAAATAACTTACCAAAAAAGCCAATGCTCTTAACATATGGCTTTTTTTTATTATAATATAGGTAAGCAAGAAGAAGGAAATTGGGTAAAATATTCATTTAATTATAGAAAGGACTGAGACCAATGGGAAAGTAAGTGAGTTGAATGAAAAAGATTATAAAATAAAATGATAGAGCAATAGGAATATATAATAGTAATATTGTTATGTAGGCATTATCCACTATATTTTATAAGGTGAATATATTCAACGAAAAGAAAATTAGTTTTGGAGTATTACGATATTATTACATAAGCGCTGTAACAATGGCAAGAAAGAAAAAAGGATAAACATGATAATAGTAAATTTTTATCACATGTGTATGAGTAATTGAAGAAGAAAGTACAAAGGAAAAGGAAATGTGGTAAAGGTAAAGTAAGAAACAAATATTAGATAAATAGTAATTTATCTGCAAAACTCTTGAAATAGGGTTATTATAGAAGGAGAAAAATTTGGAAAACATAAATTGTTAATAGGACTCGTTATTAGAAGAAATAATAATGGGTCCTATTTTTATGTTTTTGATATCATAATGTATGATTTATGATATAATGTAAATCGTAAAGTGAGGGTTATGATGGGAAATAAAAAAAACCAGTTTTATGAAAATTTGAAGGATCATAATCAGGCTTTGAGTGAATATCAAAAACAGCAATTTGAAATATATGCAGCTATGTTAGTAGAATGGAATCAAAAGATGAATTTAACAGCAATCAAGGAAGAAGATGAAATTTATGAAAAACACTTCCTTGATTGTATTTTGATGTCTTATGGTGTGGAAATTCAAGGCACTTTCTGTGATGTTGGTAGTGGAGCAGGTTTTCCTAGTTTACCATTAAAAATCGTATATCCAGATTTAAAAGTTTGGATTGTAGAGCCATTACAGAAACGTTGTCAGTTTTTAAATGCGTTAGTTGATAAACTTAAGCTTAATGATGTAATGATTATAAATGCAAGAGCAGAGGATTATGTTAAGGAAAAACGTGAAGCCTTTGATATTGTAAGTGCTAGAGCAGTAGCAAATTTAGCAATGTTGTGTGAACTGTGTATCCCATTGACAAAAGTGAATGGCTTGTTTATTGCAATGAAGGGACCAAATGCAAAACAAGAAATAGATGAATCAAATGATGCAATAAAGATATTGGGTTGTGAATTGGAAGGTATAAATTTTCAGGATTTAAATGGGAATGAACGGAATAATTTGATTATCCGTAAAGTTTTGCGTACCCCTAAAAAATATCCTCGTGCATTTGCACAGATAAAGAAACATCCCTTAAGGAGTAAAGGTAGTAATGAGTGAAGTAAGAGAGATTAATATTGATGAAATTGAAATAAATCCTCATCAGCCACGAGTATTTTTTGATCGTGATGCAATTGAGGAGTTGGCTGTGTCAATTAAAGAAAATGGTTTGGTGCAACCACTTACGGTTCGGGAAAAGGGAAACCATTATGAATTGATTGCAGGAGAGAGGCGTTTAAGGGCTTGTAAGTATTTAGAATATACAAAAGTTCCTGCATATATTGTTTCTTCTAGTGATTCTCAAAGTATGTATATGGCACTCATTGAAAATGTTCAAAGAGAGGATCTTAGTTCTATTGAGGAAGCAAAAGCATATCTTAGAATTATGCAGTTGAATAATATGACGCAAGGAGAATTATCAGATAAGATTGGAAAATCACAACCATCTATTGCTAATAAGATAAGGTTGTTGAATTTAGATGTTAATGTACAAAATGCAATTGAATCAAAACTGATTAGTGAACGACATGCAAGAGCTTTATTGTCATTAGACAGCGAAAAACAAAATGAGGTTTTATCTAAGATTATAAAAAATAAGTGGACGGTTGCACAAACAGAAAATGCAGTGAAGTCTACGTCAATGAAAAATCAAAAAGAAAAAAGTATCCAAAAAGGATATTCACGAAATGTTCAGATTGGTGTGAATACGATAAAAAAAGCTTGTGAGATGGTAGAGAAAAGTGGACTGCAAATTTCTTTTGATGAAAAAGAAAGTGCAGAAGATGTTATTATAGAAATTCGAATTAAAAAGTAAAAGGATGTGGAAGCTTATGGCAAAGATTATTGCAATATCAAATCAAAAAGGTGGCGTAGGGAAGACAACGACGGCTATTAATTTAGCGAGTGGTTTGGGCTATCTAGGAAAAAAAGTATTGTTGGTGGATTTTGATCCTCAGGGAAATGCTACACAGGGTGTAGGAGCAAGTAATGATAATAGCAAATTGAGTGTTTATAATCTTATAATGGAAGATTATGAAGTGAATCAGGTAAAGAAAAAGATTCAAAACCCACCACTTGATTTGGTACCAGCAAATATATCTTTAGCTGGGGCTGACTTACAGATGGCACAATACGAAACAGGAAAAGAAGAATTATTAAAAAATAAACTGGATAAGGTGAGAGATCAGTATGATTTTATTATCATTGATTGTCCTCCTTCTTTGGGGCTGTTGAATACAAATGCATTAACTGCAGCGGATTCAGTAATCATTCCTGTACAATGTGAATATTACGCACTGGAAGGTTTGATGCAATTGCTTTTAACGATTCGTTTAGTGCAACAATTATTTAATGAGGATTTAGAGATTGAAGGTGTTGTTTTAACCATGTTTGATGCTAGAACGAAACTTTCTTTGGAAGTACAACAAGAGGTTAGAAAACATTTTAAAGAAAAAGTATATAAGTCTTTCATCCCTCGTAATGTTCGTTTATCTGAATCACCTTCAAGAGGAATGTCAATTTTTGAATATGATGTTCGTTGTGAAGGGGCAAAAGCATATGCGGGATTAGCAGCAGAAGTTGAAAAGGCAAATCGAGGTGAGAGTCATGAGTGATAATAAGTTAGGAAAAGGTTTATCTGCTATTTTTGGAGAAAACATTGATGATATTTTAGAGGATATTCAACAAGGAAAAGTTGAGGGTATCAATGATACGATGATGATTGATGTGAAAAAGATTAAACCGAATCCTTATCAACCTCGTAAAGAGTTTGATAAGGCTGCTTTAGAGGAACTTGCACAGTCAATTAAGGTTCATGGTATATTTACACCTATTCTTGTGAAAGAAAGCGTAAAGGGCTATGAATTGATTGCTGGGGAGCGTCGGTTAAGAGCATCAAAGCTTGCAGGTCTTAAAGAGATTCCTGCTATTGTTGTAGAGTTTAATGATCAACAGATGATGGAAATATCACTGCTAGAAAATATTCAACGAGAAGATTTAAATGTAATAGAGGAAGCAATTGCATTTTCAAACTTAATTGATAAACTTGGTTATACACAAGAACAACTTGCAAAGCAGGTAGGTAAGTCAAGAGAACATGTTACAAACCTGTTGAGATTACTAAAACTTCCTGCAAAAGTACAAGAGTATGTGATTGATAAAAAATTAACCATGGGTCATGCAAGAGCTTTGTTGGCTTTGGATGATAAAGAAGATATTCTTTTGGTAGCAAAACAAACAATCAAAGATAAATTAAGTGTACGTGCAGTTGAGAAACTGATTAAAGATATGAAAAGTCCTTATGTGAAGAAAAAGAATACGGATACGCATAATACGGCTTACGATGGTGTAATCAAAACCATCCAAGATAAATTACAAACAAAAGTAGTTGTTGATGATTCACAATTAATTATTAAATATAAAGGAACAGATGATTTGAATAGAATATTAGAATTATTAGGTTTATTGGAAGAAGAATAAGGGGAACGAATATGAGTGAAGTAGAAATTCATATTGAAATATACAACTGTAGAAAAAAGATTAGAAGAGCTAAAGTGCTTCTAATCTTTTTAGGTATTGCAATATCTTTATCCTTACAAGCTGTTATGCCAAGTTTGTTTGGATATCCTTATTTTGTTGAAACATCTAAAAATCATTACCTATATTCTTTATCTTCAGATGCAGGATTTCCAGCTGTTGTTTTATGGTTTAGTATTTTATGGTTTGGTATATTATTACCTATTTTTATTTACTATCGCATAGTTGCGAAATTAATGATGAAATATCTTTCCATCTTATTGGATCAATGTGATAGTATTTTGTTTGAAGATATCATGTCTTATGGATATGAATTCTTAGGGACTTCAACTATTGGAATAACGATGCTTAAATATTATATAGCAGCTTTAAGTGTGAATAATAAGGATGAAGAGGTGGTTGCATTAATTGAAAAACCAAGTATTTTAAGATATATAAAACGAGATAAATATTATTATTTGAATGCTCATCTTTATGTTGCAAAGTGGAGAGAAAATATGGATGAAGTAGATCGATATTATACGTTAATATGTGAATATTTAATGAAATCAAAAAGGAAATAAGCAAACGATTTATTAAATCGAGAAAAATGTAAATATTATATTTATACAAAAGAATTTGAAAAAGCATTTGATGCAGAAAAGCAAGTACAAAATATTGATAGAAAATATAGTATGGTTTGCCACCACTTTTATTTAGCGATATGTTTATATGGACTACAGCGGTTTGAAGAAGCAAAAACTCATTTTAATATTGTTATTGAAGAGGGAAATACACTTGGTATTGTTGCGCTATCAAAACAGTATATGGAAAAGCTAGTAATTAAAAAATAACATTACAGCAATGAAAGAGCAAAAAAATGAAGGAATTGTAAGCGTTTATTATTCAAAAAGCAAAAGAAATTATATAATTCATAATATTACTACTTATGTACCGTTAATAGTGTTCATAGAAACTTTTTAGTTAAGAGGGTAGTTGATAATAAGTGTAGAAAAGATATTTGAAAAAGCTACAAGGAATTGATTGGATTTTCAAATGGAAGGGGAACGCTAATTTAAGTGGTTACGTCATAAGTGTATAAAGGAAGTGAAAATATGATGTTAAAATCCAATTTAGATATTGTCAACACGAGGGTAACAATATTGCATAAGCTTCAATCTAAAGTATGTGAAATAAACAATTCATCACAAATATCTAAAAGTACTCTACAATCGATATTACAATCAGTATCATGTGAAAATGATACTTTTTCTATATTATCTGATTTGGAATCTCATCTGCAAAAGGATGTTGATTATTTCTTGATTATGGCAAAATCTTGATGATCATGATATAAATGCAATTATTGATAACGGGGGCACTGTAGAAGCTGTGTTAAAAATAGTTAATGCTGGAGATATACCAACTCTTCCTAAAAGACAAAAGTCCTATAATGAAGCTTGTAAAGTTATATATTAAGGAGGTACAATCAATGAAATACAAACTAATCATATTGTTTCTTATATTGTCTTTACTAGAATGTAGTTGTACCAAGCAAAACAAAAAGAAAGAAACCACTGAAAATATAACTTGTAGTGCAGAAGTTGTAAACCATGATATAACATTGGGTGGAGATAAAAACCCTAACATTACAGTAGAAAGTATCATACATGAGGAAACAATGGAGGATAATAAGAAAATAAGCATTCAATATCCAGAGATTACAGGGTTGAACCCATCTTTTTCGGATAATGTTAATGAGTTGATTAAAAATGAAGCACTGTCTGTGTATACAAAGAGTAATATATTGAACAATAATGATATGTCTTTTTTAGTGGAATATGAATGGTATGCAAATAAAGATGTTCTGAGTATTAAATTTAAAGCATTGTATTTTGTCAAAGGTACAGCACATCCCACAGATGTTATATCGACATTGAATGTAAATTTAAAGAATGGTAAAAAAATAAGATTTACAGATTTATATAAGGTAAATGAAGATATGGAAGCGTGCTTATATAATCAAAAAGATAGAGAAGACGTAGATGGGAAAGATACTTTTACTGAAAAGGATTTTAAGCCATATACGAAAGAAAAAGTATTAGAAGTTTTACAAGATATAGATACTACAAGTTATATTGGAAATACAGATATAACAATATACTCATATTATGAAAAAAATCATCTTTTAATAATTACTGTACATGGAATAAGAGGAGCAGGTGACTATAATCAAATGATTGTTCCATATGAGGATATAGAAAAGTTGAGATTGAATTAAATCCTTTAAGTATCTTCTCAAGATGATAAAAAATACCTCCGTTAATTGAATAGTCAATTAGCGGAGGTTTGTTTTTATATAGGCAACAGTTTCATCTAATCCATGTTCGCTGAGATAGGTTAGTAAATGCATGATGAGTTTATCAGTATTTGGATGAATCATAATATGGTCACGTCCATTTAAATAATAATTTAGTGCACTGTCATCGTGATAGTTTTCTTTTTGATAAATCTGTGAAGCTACAACACGATCACAAAACATTTCAATCACATAACGAGTTGGCATTTCAATAGGTTTAATCCCATCTCTTGCATTATCTAGCCAATATTCCCAATGATGTTTATTTCTTCCTTTATGGTGAAGCCATCCTTCTGAATATCCAAGCACTTCTTTCTCACGATCGATAGGACTGCGGTTTCCTTGATAGAATTTAACGCCTGCTTTAAATTCGATAAGAGAATATTTAGATAAGTCATGTAATAATCCTTGTTTATATAAACCACAACGAAAACAGAGTTTTGTAACTCTGTATTTATGACGGTTAATTGTTGATAAATGTCCTAAGAAATCACCCATGAATTCCTGCCTTTCAAACATTGCTATTTTACCACTATTCTTTTAAATAATAAAGGGTATCAAAATAGAAAAGAATAGTATAGAATGAGAGTATATACATGGAGGTAGATATGAAATATTTACAGTTAGCAGAAGATTTAAAAGTGTCACAGTTGGCATTTGGATGTATGCGGATTTCTGAAATGGAAGTTGATGAATTAGCAGAGTTAATCAAAGTAGCTTTGGATGAAGGAATTAATTTTTTTGACCACGCAGATATTTATGGTGGTGGAAAAAGTGAAGAACTATTTGGTGAAGTATTAAAAAAGCATCCTGAATATCGTGAAAAGATGATTATTCAGACAAAGTGTGCAATTCGCCGTGGAAAAGTAGGTTACTTTGATTTTAGTAAAGAACATATCATTAATTCGGTTAATCAAAGTCTTAAACGTTTACAAACAGATCATATTGAAATTTTATTATTGCATCGTCCTGATACATTAATGGATCCAAAAGAAGTAGCAGATGCATTTCAAGAATTGTATGATAGCGGAAAAGTAAAATATTTTGGTGTTTCTAATATGAATTCTATGCAAATGGAATTGTTACAGAGTGAAGTGAAGCAAAAACTATTATTTAATCAATTGCAGTTTAGTCCTATTCATGCAGGAATGGTAACAAATGGGTTGTTCGTAAATATGAAAGAAGAACAAGCGATTGATCATGATGGATCTATTTTAGAATATTGTCGTTTAAAGAAAGTGACTATTCAACCATGGTCGATTATGCAAGCATCATGGGAGGAAGGAACATATCTAGATAATCCAGATTATCAGGAATTTAATGATTGTTTACAAGCTTATGCAGATGCGTATAAGGTTAGCAAGACAGCAATTGTTATTGCTTGGATATTAAGACACCCTGCCAATATGCAACCTATTTTTGGTACTACAAAAGCGAAACATATACAAGAGATGTGTGCAGGTTGTGATATTGAATTGTCTAGAGAAGATTGGTACGAAATATATATCAAAGCAATTGGTAGAATTTTACCGTAAGCGATGAAAGATGTATAAGTATACTTATGCATCTTTTTTATTGATTAATTTTCTATTTTTGAAACTTTTTTTCTAATTTGTTCGTTATATTAATGTAGGATATAATGGTTAGTAGATAGAGAGGAATATGAAGATGATTAAAATTGAAAATTTAATAGTAAAATATAAAAATTTAATTGCATTAGATGTAAGAGACCTTCAATTTGAAGAAGGTGTTGCATATGGTGTAGTTGGGGAGAACGGAGCAGGAAAAACAACGTTATTTAAAAGTATAAGTAATATTATCACAAATTATGAGGGTAATATTTATATGGATGATAAACTGGTTAAGAAAAATAATTCTGTACTAAAAAATGTAGGTTTAGTATTAGATGGTATGTCTGTATATAAAGATCGTAGTGGATGGTTTAATATTCGTTATTTTGGAAAATTGAGAGAATGTTTGGATGAATCTTATGCAAAGGAACTTGCGCAAGACTTGGATATTTATGCGGTATTGGATAGACCTGTAAAAACATATTCGTATGGAATGCAGAAGAAATTGATATTATTGATTGCAATATTAAATAAACCAAAGTATTTAATATTGGATGAACCGTTTAGAGGTCTTGATTTTGAAACGGTAAAATGGTTTAAAAACTATTTATTGAAATTAAAAGATGAAGGTACAACCTTGTTGATATCAAGTCATGTGAGAAATGATCTAGAATCATTATGTCAAAAAGTGCATATTTTAAGTCATGGGAAAATAATTGATTTCTTAGATTTAGAAGAAGAAAGTAAGACGTTAATTCGATTGATTGATACAACTAATAATGTACGTTTTATAGAAATCATGAAAGCATGTGAGTTTAATTTTGAAGTACGTGATAGCAAAATAAGAGCAAGTATTGAACAAGCTTCTTGGGCGAAGGTACAAGAACAAGCAAGTGTTGAGAATATTACGATTATTGAGATGTCAAAGACGAGTAGTTTAGATGGGAGAATGAATTAGTATGAATGCTATGATAATATTTAAAATGGAGTTTTATAAATTCTTCAATGATAAAAAGTATATGATTATTGCAATGGTTTTGGGGTTTTCAAATTTAATTTTTACGCTGCAACTCTATAATGGATTAACCAATCTTTATAATAATCATTATTACAGTGGGTCAGGGTTTGGAGGAATATCCACGCTTACGTTTTTTATCTCTTTCATATTTCTTCTTGTTTATCCTTTCCATGCATTATCAATTGATTATAAGAATAATGTAATGGCGTTAATGATTGCTTCAGGAGTGAATCGTACAAAGTTATATTTTGCGAAAATAGGGGCAACGATGATTGCTTCGTTTCTATTGATGTTGATAATTATAGTTATCCCAGTATTTGTGGCATCATTATTTTATGGTGAAGTGAGTAGAATAGGTTCCATGCTTGATAGACTTATTAGTATAGACTATTGGCTGGGAGATGTAGATGGTATATCACCATTCCTTCATTTACTTTCATCTATTATTTCTTATGCTTCGGTAATAGTGATAATTTATACAGCAACGATATTTACAAAAGGAACATCAAAAACAGTTTTAATTTTCTTAGGATTAATAATTGTGGCAAATATTATTATGTCAACATTTTTGACACCGATACTACAATTAGATGCATATTATGATCCCACACTAGCATTTATGTGTGACTTAGTAGGTAATATTTTTAAAATCGTCGTATTTGGATTTTTATCATTACGACAACTAAATATACAAAGCTTATAAAAAATGTTCACATCATATTATGATGTGAACGTTTTTTATTTGTTTGCTATTTGGCGTGCAACATAAATTCCACTTGCACTCGCATGTGATAAGGAGTGGGTTACACCACTACAGTCACCAATTACATATAAACCTGGGTGTTTTGTTTCTAAATTGTTATCAACATCGACTTGTAAGTTGTAGAACTTCACTTCTACACCATAAAGTAGTGTGTCATCACTTGCTGTTCCAGGTGCAATTTTATCTAAAGCATAGAGCATTTCAATAATATCATCCATTTGTCGCTTAGGAATTACTAGACTCAAGTCTCCTGGGGTAGCTTGTAAACTCGGTGTTACAAAGCCATTTTCAATTCTTGAAGGGGTACTTCTTTGTCCGCGTATCAAATCACCAAAACGTTGTACTAACACGCCACCACCAAGCATATTGGAAAGTTTCGCAATGCTTTCACCATACTCGTTACTATCTTTAAATGGATCAGAGAAGTGATTAGATACCAATAAAGCAAAGTTTGTATTTTCACTGAATTTGCTTTCATCTTCATAACTGTGTCCATTTACTGTGATAATACCATTGGTGTTTTCGTTTACCACGATTCCTTTGGGATTCATGCAGAAGGTACGAACCTTGTCTTGAAATTTTTTGGTACGATAAACAATTTTACTTTCATATACTTCATCTGTAATGGTTTCAAAAATAGCGGCAGGCAACTCAATTCTCACGCCAATATCAACACGATTTGATTTAGTTTCAATAGCAAGATTATTACAAATTTCTTGCATCCACTTTGAACCACTACGGCCAGTAGAGATAATTACTTGGTTGGCTTTATAAAGCTCATCTTTCACATATACTTCATAAGGTGTATTGGCAAGAATTTTATCTACATGTTTGTGAAATTTGAATTCAACTTTATTTTTTAATTCTTCATATAAATTTTCTAAGATTATATAGTTTAAATCTGTACCTAAGTGACGTACGGATGCATCTAGCAAATGCAAATCATTTTCTAGGCATTTCTTTTTTAAAGAAGAATTGGCAGTAGAGAACTTTCGGGCATTACTACCACCATATTTCATGTTGATGTCATCTACATAGTTCATCAATTCTAAGGCTTCTTTTTTTCCTACATATTCGTGTAAGTTTCCACCAAACTCATTTGTGATATTATACTTTCCATCAGAAAATGCTCCAGCACCACCAAAACCTTTCATAATGGCACAAGGTTTACATTTGATACAGGTTTTGATTTTCTTTCCATCAATTGGACATTTTCTTTGGGCAAGAGGGTTTCCGCTTTCTAAAACTAAGATTTTCAAATCTTTGTTTTCTTTGATAAGTTCATAAGCAGAGAATATACCTCCAGGTCCAGCGCCCACAATAATTACATCATATTGCATCTTTATCACCATCCTATTAAAGTATATGTATTTTAGAGAAAAAGGCAAGTATTATTTCTTATTAATTTCTATGGTATAATAGTAAAAATAATACATTGGAGAATAGCATATGATAAATGACAGCATTGTTGCAATATCAACGGCATTAAATCAGGGGGCAATTAGCATTGTTCGCTTAAGTGGTGAAGATGCTTTAGAGATTGCTAATAAGATTCTAACAATTGATATTATGAAGATGAAATCTCACACGATTCAATATGGATTTGTTGTGCAAGCACAAACCAAAGAAAAAATTGATGAAGTTATGGTGAGTGTTTTTTTAGCGCCTACATCATTTACTGGAGAAAATATGGTAGAGATTAATTGCCATGGTGGTACATATATTACTAAGGAAGTGTTGCGCCTTTGTTTGGAAAGTGGAGCGCGGTTAGCAAATCGTGGAGAATTTTCACAACGAGCTTTTTTAAATGGTAAAATTGATTTGACAGAGGCTGAGGCAATCAATGATATGGTTTTAGCACAAGATAAGAATAATGCTAGAATGGCAATTCAAGCAATTCAAGGAAGTGTTCGCAAATTGATGGATCCACTAATTGAGAAGCTTTTAGATATCATTGCCAACATCGAGGTGAATATTGATTATCCTGAATATGATGATGTGGAAATGTTGAGCAATGAAACTGTATTGCCAAAGTGTAGATTGCTCATAGCAGATATGGATGAGATTTTAAAAAAAGCCCAAAATGGAAAAGTAATCAAAGAGGGAATCAAAACAGCAATTGTAGGGAAACCTAATGTTGGTAAATCAAGTCTTTTAAATGCGCTTTTAGAAGAGGATAAAGCAATTGTATCAGACATTGAAGGAACGACTCGTGATATGGTTGAAGGAAGTATTCGTTTGGATAATATTACATTGCATTTGGTGGATACAGCAGGGATTCATCAAAGTGAAGATGATTTAGAGAAAATAGGAATTGAAAAGAGTAAAAAAATGATTGCTGAAGCAGAGCTTGTAATTGTTTTATTGGATGGTAGTAAAGAGCAGGATGAAAAAGATAATCAATTGCTTAGCTTGACTGAAGAAAAGGATCGAATAATTGTTTATAATAAAAAAGATATAAGTAAACACGATGGCATTAATATCAGTGCAAAAGATGGAGAAATTGATATGCTCATGGATACTTTAAATAAAAAATATGAACAGTATCATGAAGCCTATCAAACGCCAATGCTTCAAAATGAGAGGCAGTTGGCACTTATGCAGCAAGCAAAACAAGCGTTACATAGAGCAATGGAAGCTCTTGAAAAAGAGATGGAATTAGATCTTGTTACTATTGATTTGCAAGAAGCATATTACGCACTAAAAGATATTATTGGTGAAGTTAGTAAAGATGATCTTTTGGATACTTTATTTTCAAAATTTTGCTTAGGTAAGTAGGAGAGTAAAAAATGAACTATAAATTAATAGATACACATGCACATTTAACATTTGATCGTTTATATTCAAGGATTGACCAAATTATTGCAGATGCGAAAGCAGCAGGATTTAATAAAATTTTGGTTATATGTACAAACCTTGAAGAGTTTTATCGTGCAAAAGAATATCAGAAAAAAGAATCTATGATTGATATAGCTTTGGGGTTTCATCCTGGAGATTTAGAGGATATTAAGCCATCAGATTTAAAAGAATTAGAACAAATTATAAGCAACAAAGAAATTATTGCAATTGGTGAGATAGGATTAGATTATCATTATGATCATACGATTGCAGATGCACAAAAAGAATTGTTTATTAAGCAAATTGATTTGGCAAATCGTTATGGATATCCCATTTTAATTCATATGCGTGATGCAACAAAAGATACCCTTGATATACTTAAGGAGCATTGTAAAACAAAGTTTTTGATGCATTGTTATAGTGGTAGTGCTGAAACGGCAAAAATAGTAATTAAAATGGGCGGGTATATTTCATTTGCAGGACCACTTACGTTTAAAAATGCACGTGGATTATTAGATGTTCCTGCGGTTGTACCAATGGATCGAATGTTTGTTGAAAGTGATTCACCATTTTTAACCCCGCATCCTTTTCGGGGGAAAGAGAATGAACCTAAATATGTAACTTATACATTCGATAAAGTGGCAGAACTTTTAAATGTTGATAAAAAAGTATTAGCGGACCAAATGCAAAAAAATTATAAAACTTTTTTTACTTTATGATTCCTACTTTGAAATGCGAAAGATATTCAAAATAGAAATTATATATTTGT
>NZ_JAQFIQ010000055.1 GCF_029504745.1 Breznakia sp. PF5-3
AAAAGCCTCTTTTAGAGGCCTTAGGAGAAAGGTTGTAACTGTCAGGTATTTAGTAGTCGAAGGACTACACAATAAAAGACCCTTACAGGGTCAGTACATACCACTGATTATATCAGTGGTTATGATTTTAAAGTAGTACGATTATAAGCATTTTCCCAGTCTTTGGTGAATGTGTCTACTGCTATATCAGTCATTGGATGATCCATCATATTTTGAAGTACATCTGTTGGTACTGTAACAGCTTGAATTCCACCTTTGATTAATTCATGAACTTGACGAGTATTTTTGAAAGATGCAGCAATTATTTTTGTTGGTAAATTGTTGACTTTCAACATTTGTATCAAGTCTAAAACATTTTCTACTCCATTACCAAGGTTATCCATTCTATTTACATATGGAGCAAGAGCATCCGCACCAGATAAGGCAGCTAAGAATCCTTGTTCGGCTGAATAGATTGCTGTCGCCAAAACTTTAATTCCTAGTTTCTTACATTCTTTGATAGCTTTCAACCCTTCATTGCTTACTGGTATTTTCGCATAAATATTTTGTTTTCTAAGAGAATGTATATATTTTGCTTCTTCAACAATTCCAGCACAATCAGTTGCTAGTACTTGAACATATAAAGCTTGATCATCATTTAGAATTGACAAGATATCATCAATCACGGCATGAAATTCTTTTTTGCTTTTCGTAATGATGGTTGGGTTGGTTGTAACTCCATCAATTGTAAGATATTCATTAAAATGTTTAATTGCACTTGTATCGGCAGTATCTAAGATTAATTCCATTATATTTCCTCCTATATAATTTCTACATATTTAAGTATACTATATTCTATTAAAATTCAAAGACCAATTGATTTCAAAAGTTTGTACAACCAAATTTTTATTGGTTTTCCACGCATTAAAACTTTGAATTCAAAGTTTTTTACTTGTTTTTATGAAGTCTATAAGAAACAAGAGAAAGTTGTAAAATGAATGTACTATAAGCGCTTGAAATCTCCTTTTGATTGCGGTATATTGAGATAGAACGGAGGCGTCTTATGCTTGATAAAATAAAAGGAAAATTAGTAGTATCTTGCCAGGCTTTACCTGATGAACCTTTGCATTCATCGTTTATTATGGGAAGGATGGCATTGGCTGCGAAAGTTGGTGGAGCCAGTGGAATCCGCGCACAGAGTAAAGAAGATATTGATGAAATTAAAAAGGTTGTTGATTTGCCTGTGATTGGGATTGTAAAACGTAATTATCCAGATAGTGATATATATATTACACCAACAAAAAAGGAAGTTGATGAATTGTTATCAACAGGGTGTGAAATGATTGCTCTTGATGCAACAGATCGCAAACGACCAAATGATGAAAAAATAGAAGATTTAATTGAATATATCAAAGCTCATGGAGTAAAAACAATGGCAGATTGTAGTACTTATGAAGAATGTATGGAAGCAGAGCGAATAGGGTTTGATTGTGTTTCAACTACCCTATGTGGATATACACCATATAGTAAAAAAGTAGATGGACCCAATTTTGAATTAATTAAAAGATTAGTGAAAGATTTAAAGACACCATTGCTAGCAGAAGGGAAAATAAATACTCCTGAAGAATTACGTCAAGTTTTAGAATTAGGAGCATACAGTGCAGTTGTTGGTGGTGCAATCACAAGACCTCAACAAATTACAAAAACATTCATTGATGCAATAAAAAAATGATCAAAATTGATCATTTTTTCTTTACCATTCATCCACTGCTTTAGCTGGTTCTGCTTCTTCGGCTGGTTCCGCTTCTTCGGCTGGTTCTGCAGCTACTAGTTCATTTCTGTTTACGGTAGAAGCATATGATATTACTTCTTCAGTTGCATCAACACCCATATCAATATCAGGATGAGTATCAACAACTACATCTTCTATTGGTTGTGGTTGATTAGCAGCTACCTTTTTCTTTGTTGTTTCTGAATCCTTCTCTAAAGAAATTGTATGCGAATGAATTGCTTCACTAGTTTTACTACGATATTTCGTATTCTGTTCATTTTCTTTATAAGGGTTTCTGTTTTGAGAAGTATTCTGTTGCCCTTTGACTTCGTTTATAGTATCTATGGCTTGGGTTTTAAGTTCTTCTAAAGCACTTCCAAATAACGCGAAAACAGATTTCTTCTCCGCTGGATTTTTTTGCTGTTGTTGTTTTATAGAGATTTTTTTCTTCCCAGATATATAATTCATTGATCTTGGTGTATATAGGTTATTAGAAACTTTTGATAGTATCCTAGTTTTATTTTTCTTAATTGCAAGAAGAATTGCAATTAAGATACTGATAACAACAATCAAGGTTAGGACTGCAAAGATAGGACCGTTACTCTCATTGGTCTCGGAATTACTAAAGTTTGAGTATGAATCATCGTCGTAATAGTTATCGTATGATGAATATTGGTTAGCTTTAATTTCAATGTAAGGTTCATCAAAGTTCAAAATATCATAACTTGTTTCATAATCGCTATAATAATCTACATGATCATGATTAGAGTTAGAACTTATAATATTTCCCGGGAAAGAAAATGCAATAATAACTTCTGCATCCATCTCTTTTAATTGATCAATTGTATAGACATCAAATGTACTTAATAGATAATTTCTTAATGCTTCACTTTCTATTTTAATTGTTATTGTCTCTGAATCATAATCAATATCTTCATAATATCCATCACCTAATAAATCTTGTAGGCTAACTTCATAAGCATAGGATGAAAAATAATATTGATTTCCATAAATGTTTCCAAAATCTTCATCATAAATACCAGATAAAGAATCCTTCTCCATTTGTTTACGAACGCTATCAATTGTTGCATGGCTATTATCAAAGGCGTCCTTATCAACTTCTAACGAATATAAAATAGAATAATCGTCTTGTCCATTATAATAGACAGTCATGTTTGCTTCTCCACATCCACTTACTAAAGTGATGAAAAGAATAATAAATAATAATCTAAATTTTTTCATGATTCCCCTCGTTATGTAAATAATTATATCAAAATTGAGCTAGATTGGGTACTTTATTTAGATGAATAATGTATAATGGAAAGGAAAAGAAGGTGAAAAGATGAATATTGTAGAAAGATTTATAAAGTATGTGAAAGTGGATACACAATCAGATCCAAACAATATGGAGGCACCATCAACCAAGAAACAGTTAACCCTGGCGAATATTTTAGTTGATGATATGAAAGCAGTGGGGATTGGAGATGCCCATGTAGATACTTATGGGATTGTTTATGGAACCCTTGCTTCTAATATTGATAAGAAGGTTGAAACAATAGGATTTATTGCTCATATGGATACTGCTCCTGATATGAGTGGAGAAAATGTAAATCCTAGAATTATTAAAAACTATGATGGTGGAGAAATTATTCTAAATGAAGCATTAAATATTTCAATGAGTCCTAAAATGTTTGATAATTTAAATGGTGTAATAGGAAAAGATATTATTGTTACAGATGGTACAACATTGTTAGGTGCTGATGACAAAGCCGGTGTTACAGAGATTATGGAAATGTGTAAATATTTCTATGAGCATCCAGAAGTAAAACATGGAACAATTAAAATTGCGTTTACTCCAGATGAAGAAGTAGGAAGAGGAGCAGATCATTTTAATGTGAAAAAGTTTGCTGCTGACTATGCATACACAGTAGATGGTGGAGATATCAATTCTATTGATTATGAAAACTTTAATGCAGCTTCTGCAGAAGTATTAATTCAAGGAAGTAGCATTCATCCTGGTGATGCAAAAGATAAGCTTGTAAATGCAAGTAAGTTAGCAATGGAATTCCATATGTTATTACCAATTGAATTAGATCCTGCAAAAACAAGTGGACGTGAAGGATTTAATCATCTTACATATCTAAATGGACATACAGAACATGCAGAGATGGAATATATTATTCGAAATCATGATAAAAAGCTTTTTGAAAATCAAAAAGAAGAATTTTATCACGCAAGAGATATTATGAATGAAAAATATGGGGATGTAATTTCTGTGGAAATAAAAGATTCATATTATAATATGGCAAACTTAATTGAAACAAGAATGTCAATTGTGGATGATGTTAAACGAATTATGAAAGAAATGGGCTTACAACCGACGAGTACACCAATTCGTGGTGGAACCGATGGTTCAAGATTGTCATATGAAGGACTACTTTGTCCAAACATTGGAACAGGTGGAGCCAACTTCCATGGGAAATATGAATATGTTTGTATTCAATCAATGGAGACCATTCGGGATTTAATAATCAATATCGTAAAAGATAAAGCCAAATAAAAGCAACTTATGAGAAGTTGCTTTTATTCTTTTATTTTCAATCCTAAGATTTTAGATAAATCAATTGCTTGCATTGGGCTTACGATAACACCTTTTAAACTATCGTTTGTCAATGCAATACCTTCGATATTACAAGAACTTACATCGATATTTTTTAAATGGGTATGCAAAAACTCACAGCTAGCAAGGTTACACTCATCAAAGAATACATCCTTAAAGGTTGTTTCGTTGAAACTGCTTTGAGAAAGATTGGTTTGTGAGAAGCACGTATTTTTAATAGTAGCACAGGAGAAGTTTGTGTAATTGGCACTGTTATTTATAAATTGGATATCTTGTAATCGCGTGGAAGAGAAATCACATCCTGTTAAACGACAGTTTTTAAAGATTACTCTAATGAGTGATCCTTCATAAAATGATAGATTAGATAAATCACAGTTTTCAAAGATGATATCCATGCCATCGATACGCTCAAAATCACAATCAATAAAGGTTGTGTTTTTAAAATGACATTCATTGATTTTAAGATGTTTTTGTTTGATTTCCTGAAATTCTTCATTTTCCCAAATACCATATTCAAGCGATTCACTAGATGTGTACTCGTAGGTATGTAGGGCTTGGAAAAATTTGGGTTGTTTAATGTTCATGTTATCTATTATAAATGGCAATTATAATTTTTACAATCTTATAAAAGGAGTTATCACAACAGCTGTAATTTGGTATAATGAGAATGTTGACTTAGGAGATTACGATGAAAGAAATTAATGAAATTGCAAATAGTTTGCAAGTTGCAGAAAGCCAGGTAGTAAATACCTTGAAATTGTTAGAAGAAGGGAATACAGTTCCCTTTATTGCTCGTTATCGAAAAGAGATGACGAAAGGATTGGATGAAGAACAAATTCGTTTAATTCAGGAAAGTTATACATATAAAATAAATTTAGAAAAGCGTAAAGAAGATGTTTTACGTTTAATTGAGGAACAAGGAAGACTTACGGATGAGATTCGTGAGCAGGTCATGAAGTGTGAAAAATTAGCACAGGTGGAAGATATTTATCGACCATACAAGCAAAAGAAAAAAACACGTGCTAGTGTTGCTGTTGCAGCTGGTTTAAAACCACTTGCAGAATATTTATTGAGTTTTCCTCGTCTACTTGATGATGAAAAAGTAGCAAGCTTTTTAAATGATACAATCACAAGTGTTGAAGATGCTTTACAAGGCGCAAAAGATATTATTGCGGAAATAATCAGTGATGATAATGATGTGCGTACTAAAATTTATGATTCAATGATGAATTATGGAAAAATAAAAACGAATGAAAAGAAAAATCATGAAGATGAGAATAAAGTATATAAGATGTACTATGATTATGAAGAGCGCATTGGTAGTCTAGCAGCACATCGAATCATGGCGATTGATCGTGCTGAAAAAGAAAAAGTAATTACTGTTTCAATAATGATAAATGAAGAGTATATAACAAACTGGGTAAAAAGACGGTATATGAAGTATCCAAATAGTGCTACCTCTGCAGATGTTGAAGAGGCAATTCTAGATGGTTTAAAACGTTTGGCATATCCATCAATTGAAAGAATGGTGCGTAGTGAATTAAGTGAGAAAGCTCATGATACAAGTATTGATGTATTTTCATTTAATTTAGAAAAATTACTTCTTCAACCGCCAATGAAAGAAAAGATGATCTTAGGTTTTGATCCTGCATATCGTACAGGGTGTAAATTGGCAGTTATTGATCGCCAAGGAAAAATGGTGAAAGTAGATGTTATCTATCCACATAAACCTGTTTCTAAGATGAAAGAAGCAAAGCAAAAATTGATTGAGTTACTTACTACTTATAAGATTGATATTGTTGCAATTGGAAATGGAACTGCTAGTAGAGAGAGTGAAACTTTTGTAGCTGAAGTAATCAAGAGTAACAATTTAAATGTAGCATTTACGCTTGTAAGTGAAGCAGGTGCTTCGGTGTACAGTGCATCAAAATTGGCGATTGATGAATTTCCTAAATTACATGTTGAGGAAAGAAGTGCAATCTCCATTGCAAGAAGGTTATTAGATCCTTTATCAGAACTTATTAAAATTGATCCTCAATCAATAGGGGTTGGACAATACCAACATGATTTACCTACAACACAACTAAAAGAAAGATTGGCTTTCGTAGTGGAGAAGGCAGTTAACTTAGTTGGTGTTAATATCAACAGTGCAAGTCCAGCATTGCTGCAAAATGTTGCAGGATTAACAAGTGCGAGTGCAAAGAGCATTGTTTCGTATCGTGAGGAGAATGGGAAAATAGCATCACGTAAAGTGATTAAAAAAATCCCTAAAATTGGACCAAAAGCATATGAGCAAGCGGCAGGATTTTTACGTGTGGAAGATAGTGAAGAAAAGTTAGATCGTACAGCAATTCATCCAGAAAGCTATAAACTAGCAAAAGCAGTTTTAAAAAGATTAAATCTTACAGAAGATGATATGGGGACTTCCAAAGCAGAAATAGAAGTTAAAAAACTGAATCGTGAAGAACTATTAGAACAATTAGAATGTGATTCCTATACTTTGGATGACATTTTAGATGCTATTTGTTTACCATTGCGTGATTATCGTGATCAATATGATGCCCCAATTTTACGTCAGGATATTTTGTCTTTTGAAGACTTAAGTGAAGGCGATGAACTTGAAGGCGTGGTTCGTAATGTTGTTGATTTTGGTGCGTTTGTTGATATTGGGTTAAAAGAAGATGGATTGATTCATATATCACAATTATCGAAAACAAGAGTAAAGCATCCAAGTGATATTGTTTCCGTAGGCGATATTTTAAAAGTATGGGTATATAAAATTGATGAAGAAAAGCATAAAGTACAATTAACGTTGATTGAAAGATAGGTGTAATAATGGATATTTTTGATAAATTATATGACTATCAAAAAGATAGAGTAAAAGAAATAATAAGGAATAGTGAAACTGCAGATTATGGACAAACTGTTTTCTTTGGTGATTCTATTATTCAAAGTTATGATTTAAAAACATATTTTCCAAACGAGAATTACTATAATTGTGGTGTTTTAGGTGCAACTACTGTACAACTGCTTTATTTACATGATTATGCTATTCAAAAGTATAAGCCTAAGAATATCGTATTAATGATTGGTACAAACGATTTAGACGATGTACATCAGTATGAGCCATTAGATATTGTGTATAATGTTTATAAGTTGCTAGAGATTATTGATGTTCGTTATGATGTAGACAATATCTATATACTTTCTCCTTTACCGATAGATGAAAGTCGAATGAAGCAAGGCTTAAGAGATAATCGACAATTAAAACTTTTAGGAAAAGAGTATGAAAAACTAACAATGGAATTTGAAAATGTACACTATATAAATCTATTTGAAGATTTCTTAGTAGATGGTCAAATACATGCAGAGTATACAAGTGATGGCTTGCATATAACAGCAAAAGGGTATGCAATCATAAGTGAAAAATTAAAAGAAATCTATAAAATTTAAATAAAATAATAAAAAATGTGATAACAGTGGTGAAAATCACATTTTTTATTAATCAATTATATTTTATAAATGTTTTTGGGGTAATCAGTTGAATGTTGTAAAATTAGGGCTTACAATATAGTTGCAGATAGGACCCTGCTTTTTAAGCATGACAAGCAGGAAAAAATTTTACTCATATAATTATAACAAATAAGCAAACAATAAGTATAATATAACTAAATATTGTGCAAGGGAGGGCATTGTATGAAAAAGAAAGGAATTAGCAGGTTTGGAAATCTTGTGTTAGCAATATTTCTAACATTAACATGTGGAGCTGTGCTTCTTGATTCGAACGCATTAGAAGTATTAGATGACTTCGGTATTAAAACAGAAGTAACGTATTCAGATGCAAAAGACACAGCTAAGATTGAATTGGATCTAGAAGAAGTGAAAGAGGAATTTTCAATAATGGAAATTATAGATCCTGAAAATGAGAAAATGGATTTTAATAATCTTACTTTTGATGTGCAAAAGAATGGAGAATATATTTTCAAAGTAAAGTACTTACAAAAGACAAGGGTACTTAGTGAAAATGAACCGACTACTGAGGGCGATGATGTAACATATAGTGAAGCTTGGATTCTAAATGGAGATGAAGAAGAGCAAACATATGATTTGAAAGTAAAGGTTGATGAGATTAAAACTTCAGAAGATACGCAAACAACTATTGAAGAAAATCAAGGAAAAAAAGAAATCAAAGAAGTTGGTGATGCATTAAATGTACGTGGGTTTAGTGATAAAATTGAAATTTCCCCACGATCAACAGCAACCAATAATTCAGTAACCATTGATATACCAGATTATAATGCAACAACTGGGTGGACACGTGGAGATATCAAGGAAGTAAAGGTTACAGTTAACTTTGGTGATGCAACTTCAGCTAATAAAAAAGTATCAATTACAGTACCAGAAGGTTTGCGATATGAGCAAATTTCAATTAAGAGTGATACCAACAAAACAGGTGCAGATCCAAAAATACTTACACTTTATGATGCAGGTGATCCAATAGTTACAAGTGCAACTTCGATCACATTACCAAAATTAGAGACAGTAGCATCAAAGAAATCAACTTTTGGTAAACTAGAATATCAATTCTTGAATACCGTACAAACGGTTACGATTAAATTTCAAGTTGGAGTAGATATAACAAGGTATTATGGACCACACACAGTAAAAAATCCTATTAGTGTGGATGTAAGGAAAGGGAATAATGTCTTAGTTGGTGGTAGTGTTGTAAACCAATCAGTAAAATTAACAGGTGGTGTGTTATCAACAGGAATAATAACATACTACAGTACATTAACAGCAGCAGGATCAAAAGAGGTAATTGCTAGTACTGCAAGTGATGAATCTTTAGGTAGAGTTAACCAATATCATTTACCACTTCACAATTGGGAGTGGAAGGATACCCATAGATATGCTAAAAGTGTGACAATGGACTTATATTTTCCAGCAGGGATGGAATATCATAGTATTACGGGCTTGCCAGCATTTACTGTTGTAAGTAAAGACAATGCTGCAGGTCGAGTAACCATCAAAATTGATAATTGGATGACACGACAGGATTTTTGGCTCTATTATAAGGTTCCGATTGGAAAAGCCGTAGGGACATATAATCTAACAGGAAAAGATAAAATTACATATACTTGGTATGATGGTACGGTTGAATCAAAGACTAGACCAACTAGTGTAGTAGATTATAATACAAAAGTAATTTCAACCCCTGTAAATAAAATGACTCTCAGCAATAGTCGAGATGGATATGCTAATGCAGATGTAGAACATTATTCACGTGGTACAATGTGGGTGTTTTCTAATGCGAGTGCAGGAAAGCGTACAAATCAAACCGTAGAGTTTACAATTGATCCAAATTGGCAAGCGGTAATGCTGCATTTGCCATTTGATAAAACAATAACTACAAATAAAATTACGAAGGTATATTATAAAACGAATAAAAGTCCTACGACATGGAAAGAATATAATATATCGACAGGCTTACCATTGTCAGGGAATGTAGCAGTTTTGAAAAAGACAAATATGAAAAATGCTTCAGGAGCTGCACTTTTGGCTAGTGATGAGTATTTTACAGCGGTGAAAGCAAATATAGGGTCAGTTTCACAAGATTATACACAATCAACTAATATTGATAACAATGGAAATATTCTTGTTTATGGTAAATTCGCCCCTAATAGTACAGTGAATGAAGCGCCAATTACCATCTCAATGTACGATGAAAGTAATAAAACAGCAACTACTGTTACAGGAACAAGATATGTTAGAAAATCATTAGCAGGTAACAAAAAGGTAGTTTCGCATTCAACCGTGGAATTTCGAGATGAAAATAATTCAATAGTTTCAGGTATAACAGCTGGTTCATCTTTTAAGGTTAATGCGAAAGTATCAACTCGGCAAGTTCAACAATCAACAGCGCAAGCGATGGCAAATCCAGAGATTTATTTAAGACAACCAAAAGGAATGACGATTGCCTCAGATTCGATTACAATAAAGGATAATTCAGGAAAAGCTGTGGCTTTCGATATTGCACCACTTTATCAAAATAAATTTGGTGAAAAAATTTATATATTAAAAACTAAAAATTGTGTATTAGGATTATATTTAGATGAAAATATTTCTATCAATAGAACTTTCAATGTATCTTATACAGTAGGAACAGATGGTACGATGGCTGGAGGGTCGATGAATGCTAGGGATTTAGTATCATGGGGAAAAGATGGATATGCACCAGTTAGTGATGGACAAACCCCAGGGTATGTTGATGCGTATGATTTTAATGGAAATAACAATTATACAGAACAATTACTTTCTTTTAAAGATCTTCCGTTTACTATAGCAGAAAATAAAAACGTATTAGTAGAAACGTTCTTGTCATTTGCGGGTCAAGAACCAAGTGCTCCATATATAGAAGGAGTAGATAGTACTTTAGTTTATTTTACTCCTGGAACACAAGCAGATTATACGGTGAAGATGACTAACAATTCATCTTCAGCGGCTAAAACAAAAGTATATATTCCAATTCCAAAAACAAATGACAATTTTGGAGCAGGATTTCAAAGTACGGCTTTTAAATGGGATATGAAATTAAGAAGTGCAGTTGCTGCGCAAAGTGGTTTTACTGTTATGTATTCTACAACTGCAACAGCTGCAAACTATGAGCAAGCTGCTCAATATAAAACAGCAGCCCAAGTAAACCTAGCAGATGTGAAAATGGTGAAGATTGAGGCTACGAGTATGGCAGTAAATGCGACTGCAAACTTCAAAATACCACTACAAATCAATGAAACATTCAGTAGTGCTACACAACCTGGACAAGAAAAAGTAAAGACAAGGAATATTTATAATCCTAGGTATTCTGTTGAAAGTGCTAGTTTTAATGGGAATCTTCCAGGTACTAAAGTAGGTGCTGAATTAATTATTACCGAAATTGGTGGAACAATCTTTGAAGATAAGAATGGAAATAGTATTTATGATGCTGGAGATTTACCAGTTATAGGTCATAGTGTAGAACTATATAAATGGGATGATGTACAGAAAAAATATTTGGTAGCTAAAGATAAAGCTAATAAAGCAATTACAACAGTAAGTAATGCAACTGGAAAGTATCTCTTTGATAATACTTTAGATTTACCAAAAGGTACGTATGCTGTGAAGTTTGCCGCAAAAACAAATTATCAATTTGTGAAGACTGGATCTGGTAGTTCAGATGTTGATAGTAATGTAATCATTGCTGATAATCTTCCAAAAGCTGGTGATAAATATAAAGGATGGATTATTGATATTGATGGAACTTTACCAATTGCGAAAACCATGGGTTGTGGATTTGTTAAATATAATCCAGCGACAAATTTAGGATTAACGTTACCAACAACAACTTTAGAGTTCAAAGTAGATGAAACACGTACAATGAGTCCAACAAGCATTACACCTAACTACTGGGAAACAATTAAAGGGAATCCTGGATATAAATGGGAATTGGTCACTGCAACAGACTCACAATATGTACAGTTAACAGCAGCGAATCAAAAACAATTGACATTAAAAGGTTTGAAAAAAACACCATTGGGTTATGAAATTCAAGTTAAGTTAACAATCAATGATATTTATGGTGGTACAAAAAGTGCTACTACAAAAATAAAAATTAATACAAAGGTAGCACCAACTATAACAACAAGTACGATAAATGCCTATGTTGGTGATCAAGTGAATCTATTAGCTGGAGTTAGTGCAAAAGATGATAATAATGAAAATATTGTAATCACAGAAGAAGGAGCACTTAAAAATACAACGATTCTTAATAAAGATAAAATATCAAGTTCAGGTGGAAAATACAACAAATCAGAGACTTATAAAATAACGTATGAAGTGTTAGATAAATATGGAAACAAAGGAACCAAAGATCGAATTATTAAGGTTAATGGAAATCCGATTATTACTGCCAATGCACAAGTATATCAACTTGGTGAGGCAGATATTCTCACAAAAGTAAAGAATGCAGCTGAGGCTAGTTTCATGAAAGCATCAGAAACACCAGGAAATGCAGCTACAAAAACAGTGTTTGCTATGAATGCACCAACCATAACAGGACCGACACAAGACTTTACAGCAGTTGGTAAATATCAAGTTACATATAGTGCGAAAAATGAAGATAATAAATCAGTTAGCAAAACCGTTGATGTGATTATTACAAATGGAATAGTTCCAGGTAATGAACAAAAAGGTATAGAAATTAGAGCAGATAATATTGTAATAGAACGTAATGAGTTGGCAACCTTTGATCTTGCAAAAGCAATGAATAAAGCAAATGTACAAGCAATCTATTATGAAAGAGATGATAAGAAAAATCTTACTAAACTAGATGATATTACAACATCAATTAGTGTAAGTTCACTTGATAATATAAAAAAGGCTCCTGAAAAAGGTGGCGAATATGAACTTACTTTTACTACAACATATAGTGGAGTTACAAGCAATAAGAAGATTTTGGCAGTGGTTGTAGGTAATGAATTAAAAGTTCAAAATGGCTTGGTTATAAAAGCAACCGATATTGATATTGAGAATGATGCAGCAAGAGTTCTAACGCAATCACAAGCGATTTCATTGGCGAATGTAGAAGCGTATGTATTACAAACAAAACAGGCAACTGCAAATAATACAGTAAATACTACTCAGCTCAATGCGATTAAAGCAGTTACTAATGATGCACAAACATTCAAGCTAACCTATACTGCAACACAAGATGGAAAGACAGTAAGTATTGAAAAGGATGTAAATGTAAATCATTCATTAGTAGGACCAGTAATTACAGCAGATGCATGTGAACATTATGTAGGTGATAAGTTTGAAGTACTACATGATGTAAGTGCTAAAGATGTGAATAATGATGCTATTAATTTAGAAATGACAGGTTCTAATAAAAATACTGAAGTGGAACATCAAATACCATTAGAAAATGGTGAGTATAAAACAGCAGGAACTTATGAAATCAAATATGCAATTACTGATAAATATGGTAATACAACAGAAAAGACAAGATTGGTAAAAGTACATGCTATGCCAGTGATTGAAACAAATCCACAAGTATATTCATTAAAAGATGAAGATATTGCTGGACAAATTACAGCAGCAGCAAGTGCATACTACAATAAAGCAGATAATGCTGTTGGGGCCACTCCTATCAAAACAAAAATTGATGAAATCAGCTATGAAATTAGCGGACCTAGCCAAGATTTCAGCGAAGTAGGAACTTATGAGATTACCTATAAGAGTGAAAATGTAGATGGACGTAAAGCAAGTAAGAAAGTAGAAGTTATCATTACGAAGAATGAGCCTTTACCTACCGATGTGGATAA
>NZ_JAQFIQ010000056.1 GCF_029504745.1 Breznakia sp. PF5-3
TGAATCAGTTGCTGATCAACGATAAAATCGCTGAACGTATCCGCAAATACTCAGCATTCTAAAAACTACTTACACACTTTTCTTGACAAACCCAGCCCCTATGATAGGGGCTCTTTTATTCTTTCATAATCTCTATCTAGATATTTATAAAATCAGTAACTGACTTATAGATACTGCTCAAACAATATAGTATGGTTAAATTTAAAAACTTTTTTATATTCAACCATATCTATTCACTTTTTAAGCATTTCACAAAATTGTCAACAAAATCAGTAATTGATTCACTTTTCATAACTAGATTTAAATTGGTTGGCTCTAACAATTGTACAACCAAATTATCAAACACATTAAAGAATATCGAACGCTCATTATGTTTAACCGCGAACAATAAAACTATATTTACTTGATTTTCATCCCATTGTATTGGTTTCTCTGATAAAAAAACAAACATGTTTGTTTTTTTTGCGTCCATATTAAATGAATGAGGTATTGCAATTTTTCCAAATGCAGTGGAAGATTCATTTTCACGTTCTAAGACTTCGTCAACATAAGATCCATCAACACAACCATTTTTTCTCATTTCATCACAGATAAAATAAATGATGTCTTTTTTACTTGTCATCGTTTTGTTTTTAAAAAATAAATTCTTATCCGTAATTTTAAGTAAATTGTTTTTAAGAAAATCACGTTTTCTTGAAAGGTTAATCTTCTCAATTTCATTACTAATTGTAAGTTTATCATTTCTTGTTAAAAAAGGAGTTATTTGTACTTTTGGAATATCACAATTTAAATCATTGCTTGGAATAGTAGAAATTAATAAATCAAATTTTGACCAGTCTATCTTTTCATCATTTGTAACAATATATGAAATCACCATTTCATTTTCAAACTCCGCATTAATACTTTTAACTAATTTATCTGAATAATCATAATATTGCGGAAATAAAAGAACACATTTAATTTGTTCATTAATAAAATTGCTTTCCCGAATCATATTACCAATATGCAAAGCTAAAAAGGCCGTTTCATGATCGCTTATCGACGACTGTGTAAACTGTTTGATTTGATTTGATAATTCTACGGCATGCTCAAAGATAAGTGGACATGACATCTTTATATTTTGAGTAAGTGGATTCTTTAATTCATACTTTCGTAAAATTCTTCTGCGAAGGTTTTTTATATGCAAAGCAAACTTCACAATAAACCCCTCATTACTTAAATCAAAATAATCCCAAGCTTTCATATTATCTAATAATTGATTAACGAGCTGCATATCTTCTTCATCAATTAAATTAGACAAATCATCCATTTTAATTTTTAAATAATCCATCTTTGTTAAACTGCTAATTAACGTATTTGAAAATTCTTCAAATTCAGATTCTGAGTATTCAATATTATATTTTTTCTCAACAATATTCACTAATTCATTTGCAAGATTCACTTCACTATTTTCAGGATGTTTTATAGGTGCATGCCGTGAGATATGAATAAAATTATTCATAATTCTATCCATACCAATGGATAATTCCAAAATTAAATTTACCAAGGCATACTCATTAATGAAAAAACCATGTTTTTTCGTGTTTTCTCGTATATCATCTGCCAATTCAGGGATATTAATCTTTGGAAATATTTTAGAGATAGAATCAATACTTAATACATTTTCTGTAAACTCTTCACACAGTAAAGAACTTAACATTTTTCGTTTTTGTTTTTCTGAACCTTCTACATAAATATCATCTTTTTCGATACGAACAAAAATATTATAATCTAACAACTTTTCCTTAACATCAATAAAATCCTTTTTCACTGTTTCATAACTGATAAATAATTGATCGCAAAAATCTTGTAAATTAATACTTGAAGCATTACTTTTTTTAAGTAGCTTCATCAACATATAAGATACTCTTTCATTTTTTGTTTCTGGCAAATCATTACTATATTCAATATGTAAAAGATCTACTGCAAGTTCACGATCAACCGTATATCCTTTATTGGTAGAGTAAATACATTTCTTTATCTTATTGATTTCAGATACATAATTTCTTATAGACTTTGTCGAAACGCCCAAAAGAAGCGATAATTCATTTGCCTTTATCACTTCTTTTGTATTGATTAATATTTCTAATAATTTAATTTCATTTTTATTCATTCTCATCACTCAATTTTAATACTTTCTCCTCTAATTCATTAATTTTATTATAAACCGATTCAAAAGTTTTTATTAACTTTTCGCTCATAAGTATTTCACTATTTATTGTCATCAAAGTATCCTGCGCATGAGCAAACAACAATGAATATTCACTTTTTTTACCACGCGTTTCATCTTGAATTTGATCTGTTTGCATCTTATGTGCAACTGTAATATTCGTTGTTGCATTCTCTAAATGCTTCTTTGCACTTTCAAAATCAAATTCAGCAATTGCATCAATAGCCATTAAATTATTTTCTCTTGCATCACCAGCATGAAGGATGATTTCCATAGAAACATTCATAATATTGGGTGTTTTCTCTTCCATAACTTTACCTTATCTTTCTCTACCATTCGTTCTTATTAGTTTTTGATACCAATAAAAACTATCTTTCTTTATTCTTTTTCCAGTTCCATCACCTTCATCATCTAAATCCACATATATAAATCCATAACGTTTTGTCATCTCACTTGATGAGCAACTTACAATATCAATTGGTGACCATAATAAATATCCAATTACATGACATCCATCTTTAATTGCTTCACCAATTTGTTCAATATGTTTACTTACATAGTTTTGACGATACATATCATGAACCTTTTCCTCTTCAACAACATCAACTGCACCAAATCCGTTTTCAGTAATGAAAAGAGGAAGCCCTGGGTAACGGTCATTATACGTATTCAATGCAACCCGTAACCCTGTAGGATCAATTTCCCAACCCCATTCACTCTTTTCCAAATAAGGATTTGTGCTTTTAACAAACATGTTATCCAAATCGTCTTTCGAAGCATCGTTTATTTTTGTGTAATAGTAACTAAACGATAAGTAATCCATTGTATTTTCTTTAAGAATTTGCTTCTCATCATCACTCATTTTAATTGCTATTCCTTTTTCTTTAAAATATCTCAAAGCATAACCTGGATACTCACCACGAATTTGAACATCTGGATAAAGAAATTGCATTTGGTTCTTTCTCAAATTAAATAAAATATCTTCTGGCTTACATGATGCTGCATGAGCAATTTTATCACTTAACATTGTACCAATCATAACATCATACTTTAATGATTTTGCATATTTTTTTACTAAAGATGATGCAACAAACTGATTGTGTGATCCTTGATAAATTGCTTTATATGCATTTTCGTGTTTCGTGAAACGAATACCAAGTGAATCAAAATTCGCCATATTGATTTGATTAAAGGTAATCCAATATTTTACCCTATTTCCATATAAATCTAAGCAACACTTTGCATAGCGAACAAAATGATGAATTGTTTCTTTGCTATACCATCCATCAAGTTCTTCGACCAATGTCGTTGGCATCTCATAGTGCGATAATGTTATGATGGGTTCCATTCCATTCTTAATAATTTCATCAATGAGATTTCCAAAGAAAGAGACTGCATTTTCATCTGGATGCTCTTCTTTTCCAGTTGGAAACATGTAAGACCAATCAATAGAAGTACGGAATGCTTTCATTCCCATCTCTTTCATCAATTGTAAATCTTCTTTATATGTTTCATGAAAATGAATTCCTCTTCGCTTTGGATAATTTGCAGTTATATCTTCATCAAAATCAATTTCCCCAAATTTAACAGAAGTGAATTCACCTCTATCATCACGCTGTGTTTTCTTTTCGAATTTCCGATAATCCGCAATAGATGTTCCTTTTTTATATTTGTATAAGCCATCAGCTTGGTTTGAAGCAATTGCTCCTCCCCATAAGAAATCTTTTATAAACATTCATCTACCTCATAATAAATCTTTAGTCTTCATCTTCATCTGTATCATATAATTCAGGATTTTGTTCTTCCTCTAAACATTTATTGTCATATATTTTGAAGAATGGGTAATAGATTACACATCCAACAGCAAATACAATAGCAGTCAAGATTATCCCAGGTACACCTGCCACAAAGAATCCTTGTAAGAACTCTGGACAATACCACATTGAAAATACTTCAGTTGGTGGAGCTATAATCCCTAAACTCATAACTACATATACAATAATTACAGATGCTACTGCATTAATCCACATTGGAATCATTAACATTGGATTCCAAGCAACTGCTCCAAACACAAGTGGTTCATTAATGTTTAAAATACTTGGACCAATACATGTTTTTCCTAGCATACTTAAACGCTTAGATTTAGCTCTTAACATTACAAAGGATAATGGAAGTGTTCCCCCACGTCCACCTAATGCTAAGAATGCATATACAACTTCATCAGTAAAGATATTTGCAGCACCTGCTTCTGCATTTGCAGTAATTGCAGCCAATGCAATTGGTGCTAAAATTGGTGAGAATACCCATCCACTAATACCCATTGAATAGAAAATGGTTGGAATTAAATATAATAACAACATTCCAGGGAAAGTTTGTGCAATATCTGTCAATGGTTGAAATAGCGAAATAATAAACTGATATAAATCAAAGTTACATTGAATTACGACAAACCATCCTATAAATACAACTAAGAAAATAGGAATTAACGAGTCAAACCATTGTTGTATAAATCCTGGCATTGCTGAATCATCTTTAAAGAAACTAAATCCACCAAATAAATTCATAAGGAAGGCAACAAATAGTCCAGCAACAATTGCAACAAACATACCTCCTGCCCCAAAATAACTAAAATTAAAGAGATGTCCTGTTTCCGTAACCGCAGGCTTTGTAATCATTAAGAATAGTCCAATTCCTGACATTCCAGCAATGTATTTCATCTTTTCACGTTTCTTGTGTGTTAAGATAAAATACGGAATAAAGAATGCCATAAATATGGAAACAAGTCCAAAACTATAACTTCTTATTTCTGTTAAATCTGGAATATCTGGCAAATAATTTCTCACTACATTATATACAGTAATAATCGAACCTACTAATATCATTGGTAGAATCTTATTAATTGAGTCTTGCAATCCTGCAACCCAAGGGTTTTGAGCGACTTTGTCCATTCTTGGAGCAACTTTATCGCTCATCCAATTTAAAAATTTATCCATAAACATGCCTCCTAAGCCTTTTCTTCAAATTTTGATTGTATGTGTTCTAGTGCACTTTCTCCATCAAGTAGAGCATAGTACGACTTTTTCATTACTACTACTTTTACATTTTTTCCTTCTACTTTTTCTTCTACTTCTGGTTTAATATGTTTCATATGTGGACCAATCATAATCATATCAACTGAATCTGCATATGAATCAATCTCGCTTTTACTACGAGCAGTTATCGATATATCTATTCCTTTTTTCTTCGCTGCTTTACTGATGTTTGTAGCCATAAACCCACTTGAAGCACCAGATCCACAAATAAGTAATACTTTTATTTTTTCCATAAATTCTCCTTTAAAATAAACTCGAGTTATTTCTTATACAACTACATTATAGATTTTACCTTTTGTCCAAGCAAATAAGCTTTTTCCTACACACTAGGAACCATCAAATAGCTTTTTCCTACTTACTAGGAAAGCATCTTATAAATAAAAACATTCAATTATCTTCTTTGGTTTTCTTGGTAATAAATATTTTAAGATGATAACAAGAACTGCAGTGTTAGTATTGCAGCTCTTGTTAAATTAAATGCTTTTTTTATTATAATGTTCAAAAGCATAAGAAAGTCCCATTCTCATGGAGTTGTTTTTTATCATGAACCACATTTACGAATTAATCATCTAATTATATATGATGGGAGTGTCAAATAGGTATGAAAATAAAACCATAGTAATAAAGAGTAAGTAGATTAATTAAGATGTTTCGTTTTATAGGCATATTGGAGCTATCATCTAATTCTTTTAAAAGAACAGAAGGCTTATACATAGTTTCTTAGAAAATTAAAAGAAATAAATTATGCTATAACCTTAACCCTGGCAGATAATCTCCATGTGTTGAGTTATGACTTACAATGTTTTTATTTATCTCTTTTCTATTGGCCAAGTTTCAATGAAAGGGAGAGAATAAGGATAAAATATGAAAATAGTGATAAATAAAGAGTAGTCAACTATTTACCTAATTAGATTTTGACACTACCTTATAAGAAGGAGGTAAAATATGAAAAAGAAGTTACATATAAATTTATACAGATATAGTAAATATATTGTAATTGGTGGTGCTCTTGCCGCATATCCACTTTATGTTATAATATTGCGCTTGTTGAATCAAAGTAAATATCAAAGCTTATTTCCAATGACAGATACTAGCAACTATCTCTTTATTGGCTTATGTGCAATTGCAATTACAGGAATTGTTTCATGTATTTATGGAATTGTATCTTTGGTAATAAATAAAGCAGTTTTTTATTCTGAACATTTGGAGTATAAAACATTATTTAAAAAATATTATATTAGCTATAAAGATATGGAAAGAATACAAGAGACAAGACAAACAAAAATGAATATTATTCCATCAACAAAAACAATTTATAAAATTATATGTAAAAATGGAAGTTATGAATTAAATAGTTATGAATTTATTGGAATAGGAAAACAATTAGATAAAATTAAAGGAGAACGTAAATGAATATAAAAAGAACATATTGGTATCAATCAAGTAAAAAAACAAGATTAGGAGATTTATTTATTGAAAATAATACGATTAGTTTTGTGAATGATGACACAGATTATTCAAAACCAGGTGTAAGGTATATGAGTAAAAGAGCTAGAAGAAATGAACTAGCAAATGATGCAATAAAAAAAGGATTTGGATTTTTAAAGAAAAAAGCTACAAAAGAAGTTGACGGGTTTGAATTATCACTTGCATCTTTAGAAAATATAACTATTACTTCTAAAAGGGTAGAAAGCTATCACAATAAAGGGAGTTTCTATTATTCAAATGATGTTCAATTTGATTGTAATGGTGAGCATTATAAATTAGGAGTACATGCAGATGAAGAAGATTTTTACAAAGAATTGGAAACAATGTTAAAAAAATAATACAAAGAATTAAACCGTACCCCCGGACTATCTGGGGGTTTTAGTAACAAAAAGGATGATATCTCATACCATCCTGTACTATCCATACTTTCAATCGCCATAATTAACTATATAGTTTATTTATATCTTCCATTTTTTCACAAAAGTTTGCGGATCTTGTGAAAGCCTTTTATGGTTAAATCTACTATATAAATTTTCCTATTCATCTTCATAAACTACTCTATACAATTAATGTTGATTTATATTTAACTGTTTTTTAATTGAACAAATTAAAACAAACTTGTTTATTCACTTAATCTTTCCACAATACTTTGCTTTTCTACTCTTCTATAAATAAGAATAGGCAACATGACAGAAATAATTGTAATAATTGCAACCAACATAATAACTGCGGTTGTTGGGTAAGTAAAAACTATTTTAGCTTGTCCTGCTTGAATAAAGTTACTAATAAAATATAAGAAACCACTTCCGATACTTATCAATAACGCAATCACAACAAGGCTGTATAGTATACCCTCCCATACTAATAGTTTTCGTAATTGCGTCCTTGTCATTCCAATGCTCTCTAGCATAACCAATTCACGTCTTCTATTAGTCAGCGAAGTGTGCATAACATTGAAATAATTAAAAATTGCCATACCAAATAAAATAAAACTCATTGAATATAGTAAAATTTTTATCGAGTTAATATAATCAATCGCTTCTTTCTCTGCAACATATTTTGCGAATACTTCGATTTTCGGAAGTGCCTCTTGGGTAAAATCTTTATTCTGTAATCTCATGATTTCATTGATAATATTATGAACTTCTATTTCTTTTCCTTCTTCAACAAAAATGTATACCCTATTAACTTCCTTATCAATTCCTAACTTTTCAAACCCTGATTCACTAATTAATATATATGGGTAATAAGTTGTGTTAGTAGACATATTTTTAAAATTAGGAAATCCTCGCATTTGTAAATCCAAATAACCTCCAAATGTAAATTTTGCAAGCTCTTCATCTTTTCGATTATAGATTGTTACAAGTTCGCCATTCACTTCCTTTGCTTCTTTTTCCATTTTTTCCGAAAAGACATGGTGTTGCAAATTGAAGACTGTTTCACCTCGAACAAAACTTTCGATATCAATATCCAATTTATTTTCTTTTATAAATGATTCGAATTTTTGAATTTCATCATTGTCCACAATACGTAATCCGCTTACATATACTTGTCTTTCTTCTTCTATTTCTCCTTCTGCTTTTTGAAGTGGCTTCCAGACTTTATCATTTATATTCAAATGTACATAAGCTTGATAAGTGGTGTCCATTGATGTAATTCCATCAATCTTCTTCAATTCATTTATAAATGATTCACTTAAATAAGTATCTTCTGAAATGAAATTTGAAGCATTCATATTCCATTCTGTCAAAGCAAAATCTGCTTCATTCTTATACATATTGGAATAATCTAAAATTTGAATTGCCATAATTGAACCAATACTTAATAAGCTAGCAACAAACAATGAAATGATTGTTTTAAAAAAGCGACCGCGATTCTTACTAATATTACGCCATGCCATTTTTCTAATTGAAATACTTTTCTTTGTCTGAATTTCTTTACTACTAATTTTATTTTTTCCATAAGTATAATACAATGCATCTTTTGGAGATATTGCATAGACTACCTTTAACGGCAATAACATACTAATCATTGATATTATTCCTACAAACCCAATTACAATAAATAATAGCCACCATCGGATTGTAATAACTTCACCAATTGCAACACCTTCATTGGTTGTCAAACCGGATAATAAAAGAGGTAAAAGAAAGCGAACAATCATAAATGATAAACTACTTCCCAAAACTATTCCAGTTGCCACAATCCTTATAATCTGTTTTTTTAGAATTAAGAAAATTTGTTTTTTTGTTGTTCCTATTGTTCGTAATAAACCTAATTCACGTACACTCTTTTCCAATGAAATTTGCATAATATTATTGATTAATAGAAATACACTTATCACAATAATAGCACACAACATAATTGCTGTATCATAATTTCCATAAACAGTTTGCACTGCTGCATAAGTTAGTGTATCAGCAGCAACAAATTGCTGTATATCATCAATCGTTTCAATCTTCTCATACAAAATACTTTCTATTTCTTCAAACAATAAATGATCTTGTTGCTTCATTATCAATAAATCTGATTGATTTAATGATCTTCCACTTTTTTCCAAATAAGGGATTGAAAAGAAAGCACTTGGCAATGACATATGAGAATCTACATACTCTTCAAAATATCCACTCAATATAAATATTTCATCCTTTGTATTATCTTTATCATCTCTCAATGTCAGTTCTATTTCCATTCCTATTTTGGGCTTTATACCAAGCTCTTCTAACACTTTCATTGGTAACATAACTTCATTCTCTTGGGTAGGATAACCACCATGTATGTTGCTAAATGCTGGCCTATATAGCTCTTTATAAGCAACATCATCAACAACTTTTCCTATAAATAGTTGATGATTATCTTTCTCTCCCATACCAACACTTGATTCTTTTCCAACGATTTCTAAGCAATCCAATGTTTTCGCTTGTTTATACTGTTCTGCTGTCGGACGATCCAAATAAACAGTTGCTAAACTTCCCGATTTTCTTGCATACATTAAATACTCACTATCTACTTGCGCAAATGAAATACTAGTAATACAAAACAATAAAATTACTGCAAAACTAATTGCGCCAATTAGCAAACTATTTCGAGAACGATTATTTTTATAACTGTTTTTTGCAAGATTTAAAATCACTGATGTATTATTATTTTTAATCATCATCTTATCCTACCAATCCATCCTCAATACGAATAATACGATCACATAGTTGTGCAATTTCCTCACTATGTGTAACAACAATGATTGTTTGTTGATATTTTGCAGCACTCATCTTTAATAATTCAATTACTTCCATACTTGTTTTTGAATCTAAATTTCCTGTTGGTTCATCGGCTAATATGATTGCCGGTTTATTAACCAAAGCCCTAGCAATTGCTACCCTTTGCTGTTGTCCTCCTGACAAATTCAAAGGAACTGTATGTATCTTTTCCTTTAATTTCAATGTATCAATAATATTATCTACAAATTCTACATCTATTTGTTTTCCATCTAGTTGTAATGGCAACACAATATTTTCATATACATTTAATGTAGATATTAAATTGTAATTTTGGAACACAAAGCCAATATTTCTTCTGCGAAAGATTGTCAATTCTTTATCCTTTAATGTTTCAATATCAGTATCTAATATCGTAACACTTCCTTTACTTGAATAATCCAATCCTCCTATCATATTTAATAATGTTGTTTTTCCACTTCCGGATGTTCCTACGATTGCAACAAATTCACCCTGCTCAATTTCAATATCAACACCTTGTAATGCGTGTACTTCAACCTCACTTCCCTGCTGATATACTTTCTTCAAATCCTTCGTTTTTAGTACTATCATTATATAATCTCCTTCATTTTACTAACTTCATTATAGAAGACAATTATTACAAACTTATAACAAATAAAAGGAAACTTTCAAAGTTTCCTATTTTGGTAACACAACTAAAAAAATTGTTCCTTTTTCTTTTCGCTTTACTTTTATATATCCCTCATGTGCTTGAACAATCATTCTTGTTATATATAAGCCTAAACCAAAACCTTTTTGATTACTTACTCTATTTCCTCTATAAAAACGTTTAAATACTACCGCCTCTTCTTCTATATCAATTCCAATGCCATTGTCTTCAATTTGAATTTGGGTAAACATATCATTCTCATTTATTGAAATATATATTTCTTCATTTTCACTTGAATACTTAATTGCATTATCAATGATATTAACAAGTGCTTCTTTCATCCATTGAAAATCATGAAATAGTTCATACGTATTTTTTTCATCAAAACAAAGCTGAATATTTTTACTATTCGCAAAATCATTCATTGATAAAATTGCTTCGCGAATTGTTAGTGTCAATGATTGCTTGTTTAATTTCAACTGAATAATTTTTCCTTCGATTCGTGACATTCTAATAAAATTTTCACTTAAAAACGACATTGTCTGCATCGCTTTCTCAACGCTTTCAATATACTCTTGCTGTTCTTGGTTAAGTTCTTCCTTCTCCAATAATTCTAAGTATAATTTCATATTTGCCAATGGTGTTCTCATTTGATGAGCAATATCATTAATTAATAGTCGTATTTCATCGCGATCTTTTTCTATTTCTTCTTGTTTGGAAATAAATAAGGTATTCATTTTTTCTAATTGATGGTGTATTTTAGAAGACATATATTCATCATTCAACAATCCAATTTTTATCTTCTCTTGATTTATCATTTGATCAATTACAATTGATAATTCATTTAATTCCTTTTGCATAGTATTTCTTTCCACCAAAATCATAATAATCCCATAAGCAGTGATTGCAATACTAGCAAATATAAGTATTAAATTATGATACATTAATCCATAGATTACAATACCAACTAAAAGAAGTCCATATCCAAGAAGCATACCTTTCTCTTTTATCCACCTTATCATTTTAATCACCAAAATGATATCCACTTCCAAATACATTTTTAATATATGCTTTGGAATTCTTATCTAATTTTTTTCGTAATCTACTAATCGTAACGGTAACGCTGCTTTCATCAACATATTGTTCTTTTGCATCCCATACACTTTCAAGAATTAATGTTTTACTTATTACACGGTTTTTATTCCTCATTAATAAATGCAACACATCAAACTCATTGTTGGTTAACGCAATTGGTGTTCCTGAAACTTTTACTTCGCGACGATCAACATTCATCTCTAAATGATTATATTTCAATACATTACTTTTATTTTCATTGCGCCGCAACACTACCTCAATTCGTTTTAATAGTATTTTCATTGAAAATGGTTTTACAATATAGTCTTCACATCCACTATCATATGCTTTTATCATATCAACCTCATCATCTTTTGCAGTTAAAAAAATTACTGAAACATTGGTATCTTTTGAAAAGTATTTATATATTTCAAACCCCTCACCATCTGGCAAACCAATATCAAGTAATAATATTTGGATATTTTCTTGCTTAATCATCTGTATCCCCTCATGAACACAATATGCTTGAAACACTTTATATCCATTCTTTTCTAATAGCAATTTTATTGCATGATTTAATTGCTTATCATCTTCAATTATTCCTATTGTTGTCATTTTTATCACCAACCACTATAAACTCATCTTATCAAATACCTATTCTTATGTAAAATAATTATGTGAATTTCTATTAGGTAGTGTAAAATATCTTGTGTAAACTCCTAGGGCTACCAACCTAGGATAGATAGCTAATATAGAAAAAGGGAGCCATTCCTAGTAGAATTAATT
>NZ_JAQFIQ010000057.1 GCF_029504745.1 Breznakia sp. PF5-3
TTTCTAAAACAATCTTCTTTTTAATTTCGTTAGTCAACTTCATAAGAAAAACCCCCTTTGTTAGTTTATTGTCTAACTTTGGGGGTTCACATCAAAGTGGTGGTTATTTTGTGTAGGCTAGTGTATCTAGTAATTAGTCAGTTGATTGCACATGAAAGGCGGAAATTAAAATCTTCTTCTTTACAAACAACAGTCGTTGCAGGGTTTGCTGTTTTTTCAATTGCATCATCATTAATCTATACAAGTTTAGAAGATATCTTATATTTGAACTCTGTAAATTTGGTTGATGTAGCAGTAGCTCTATCAGGCTTGTTGTTGTTAATTATTTCCGTTTTCCTTGTTTTTTTTAAGTTGCAGGTAAGCAATGAGAAAGAAATTGAGAATGAGTTGAAGATACAATCATTGAATTATCAAACCAATTTAAATGAGGTTGCTTTGGAAGTGAATCGTGAAACAAGTAAGATGCGTCATGACTTAAAACATTTATTATCACATATGGAATTTTTGTTGCTAGAAAATCGTGAAGAAGAAGCATTGGAACTTGTTCGTTCACATTATAAAAGTGTACAGACAGAGCAAAAAGTTATTTTAACACCTAATGAAGTTGTTAATTATATTTTGAATACAAAAAATAGTGTAGCGTTGGAAAAAAATCTATCCATGCGATTTATTATTAACTTTCAACGAGAACCAAAGATTCCTGATGTAGATTTGGCAATCCTTTTGGGAAATGCAATTGATAATGCAATAGAGAATTGTGCTGGAGAAAGTGTGGAAGTCCGAATTGAAGATAAAAATGAATACTTACACATTGTTGTGAGCAATTCGATAGCAAAAAGTGTGTTAAAAGAGAATGTAAATTTGGAGACAACCAAGAAACAAAAAGGCCATGGTTATGGCATTGGAAGTATCAAAGAAATTGCTTATCGCAATGATGGGAATATTGAATTTTATGAGAAAAATAATCGCTTTTTTTGCTCGATTTTAATAAAATGATACCATTTTTACCGTTTCACCGACCAAATGTCACAGTTTTTACACAAACGCCTTTTTTTAGTATATATTATTAGTATACAAGAAACGGAGGTTCTCAAATGAAAAAACTTTTACTTAAAAAACTTTCAAATATATGTTTGAAAAAATCGGTTGGGACATTATCTTGTGCCTCGGCAAACCGAGTTTGTCAACCGAAAGCGCCAAAAGCTTTGAACAAGTTTAAAGCAAGTAAAAGGGAGAATGCATAGATTCTTGCATAAGAGGAAAGAGGGTTCGTTTTAACGGAAGAGGAAACAAAAGGTTCTCTTTTAGGAAAGTGAAGGGTGTAAAGTAAGTGATCATAGGAAAGAGGATATGTATATCTTTAGACGCAAATTAAAAGCATCAGATAATTTTACCTGATGCTTTTAATTTATTAAATTCTTTTTCTCCTTGTTTGGTTAATACAGCGTGTATAATGTTCCAATATGTTTGGATTAAAGATCGCTTTTTGAATTCTTTAACATCAGGGATTCCATATACATTGGAAGCCATAATGATTTGAATTAAAGATTCATATTGATCAGTGGTTGTTTCTTCCTTTATTATATTTTCTTTTATTAGATTTTGAAAGGTTTGCTTTAATGCTTGATATAAGTCATTTGTTGCCTGTTGTTGTATTTTATGAATTTTAGGACTGGTATGAGCAAGTTGACGATAATGTTTATAATAATAACTGTTTTGTTTATGATGCTTTCGTATCCAATAAAAGAAATCGTTTAGTTCTTTAAGTGTTGATACAGGTTGAGGTTGGATATAATGTTTGTGTCGTTCTATAACGATAGCTTCAACTAAATCTTCTTTTTTTTTGAAATGATAGGTAAGATTTCCAACACTGATTTGCAATTCGGAAGCAATATCGCGAAGCGAAACTTCGTTATAGCCGAATTTATTGAATAGTTCTCGAGCGGTGCTCATAATTTCTAATTTTATGTCTTTTTTCATATTGACATTCTAGTACAAGCGTACTAAAATGTCAAATAGAGTGAGGAGGAATAGAATGATAAATGAAACAAGTGAAAATCCATTAGGAATAAAACCGATTCAACAATTGATCATTAAATTTTCAATACCGGCAGTAATTAGTATGCTTGTTGGTGCATTATATAATATAGTAGATCAGATTTTTATAGGGCAAGGTGTTGGGCTTTTAGGGAATGCTGCAACTAATGTTGCCTTTCCACTTACCACAATCTGTACAGCAATTGCATTGTTGATTGGATTGGGAAGTGCTTCTAATTTTAATTTAGCATTAGGAGCTGGGAAAAAAGAGCGTGCCAAAAGAGTTATTGGGACAGGTGTAAGCTTGATGCTGGTATCTGGTGTCGTTTTAATGCTTATTGTCTTTTTATTTTTAGAACCATTGATGACAATTTTTGGTTCTAGTGAAAAAGTTATGCCATATGCATTGACATATACAAGTATTACAGCAATTGGAATACCGTTTTTAATTTTCTCAACTGGTGGCGGAAATTTAGTAAGAGCAGATGGTAGCCCTGTGTTAGCAATGGTCTTTGTGCTTGTTGGTGCACTATTAAATACCATTTTAGATCCTTTATTTATTTTTGTTTTTGATATGGGAATTGCTGGTGGTGCATGGGCAACCGTTATTGGGCAAATTGTATCTGGTGTTTTGGTTTTTGTATATGTACTACATTTTAAAACAGTAAAATTAAAAAGAGATGATTTTAAAATATCAAGTGAATATTCAAAGATGATTGCTTCCTTGGGTGCAGCTTCATGCTTTAATCAATTAGCGTTGATGCTTGTGCAAATTGCAATGAACAATGTTTTACGCCATTATGGTAGTTTATCTGTTTATGGTAGTGATATTCCACTAGCAGTGGTAGGTGTGGTTTCAAAAGTGAATATTGTCTTTATGGCTTTTGCAATTGGGATAGCCCAAGGGTGTCAACCCATTGTTAGTTTTAATTATGGAGCTAAGAATTATGAACGAGTACGAAATACATATCGAATAGCAGTAATATCCGTAACGATGATTGCTACTATAGCATTTTTGTGTTTTCAATTATTCCCAAGACAGATTATCAGTATTTTTGGGAATGGTGATGAGTTGTATTATAAATTTGGGACACAATTTTTAAAGGTCTATATGTTTTTTACTTTTTTAAATGGGATTCAACCTGTTACTTCTAATTTCTTTACATCAATTGGGAAAGCAAGTCGAGGGATTTTCTTATCTTTGACACGCCAAGTAATCTTCTTGCTACCGCTTATTTTGCTTTTTCCTATGATGTTTGGTATTGATGGAGTAATTTATGCAGGACCGATTGCAGATGGTTCAGCAGTGGTTTTAGCGGCTATTTTCATTCGTAAGGAAATGAAGGAAATGATAGCTTTAGAAGATCAAGAAAAGTACGATAATAGCGAAGTATTGGTGAATGAGAGCGTTTAAAAAATAATTTTATTTAAGTTCGCTTTACTTTTAAAAAAATAGGAGTACAATAAGTTCATTCGGTAAAAATGGGGGAATACGAAATGTCTTATTATTTTTTGTTAGATATTGCAATAATTTTATTGTCAACAAAGTTGTTAGGTTTGTTTACGCGCCGTATTGCAATGCCTCAGGTAGTGGGGGCACTGTTAGCTGGATTGATTTTAGGACCTGCGGGATTTAACCTACTACATGAAACAGATTTTTTAGTTCAAGTGAGTGAAGTAGGGGTAATTATATTAATGTTTTCTGCTGGTTTGGAAACGGATATATCAGAGCTTAAGAAAACTGGTACAGCAAGCTTTTTGGTTGCTGTATTAGGAGTGGTTGTTCCTTTAATAGGTGGGTTCTTGGCTGCTGCTATTTTCAATACAGGTACTAATGCCATGTTGCAAAATGTGTTTATTGGAGTTATCTTAACAGCTACTTCGGTAAGTATTACCGTTGAAACGTTAAAAGAGTTAGGAAAATTATCTTCACGTAGTGGAAATATTATATTAGGAGCAGCTTTGATTGATGATGTATTAGGAATTATCGCATTGACTGTTGTTATGGGAATGGCCCAAGGTGATGTGAACATCTGGTTGGTAATGTTTAAAATTGTAGCATTCTTTGTGTTGAGTGGTGTAATTGGATACTTTTTCCATAAACAATTTGATAATTGGATGCGCAAATCAAAAATTGATCGTCGTCGTTTTTCTATCATTGCATTTGCGTTTTGTTTGATTTATTCATTCATTGCGGAAGAAGTGTTTGGGGTAGCGGATATAACGGGAGCGTTTGTCGCAGGGTTAATGATTGCGAAAACAGTTCGTTGTACCTATGTAACGCATCGTATCGATACATTAGGGTATTTGTTTTTTACCCCAGTATTCTTTGCTAGTATTGGTTTGAAAGCAGTAATCCCTGAAATGAATGGTGATATTATATTATTTAGTGTTTTAATTGTTTTGATTGCAATATTGAGTAAAATTATTGGCTGTGGTTTGGGTGCTAAACTATGTAAGCTTCCTAATATTAGTGCTTTGCGAATTGGTGTTGGAATGATTTGTCGTGGAGAAGTTGCACTAATTATTGCTACCAAAGGAGTAAGTGCAGGGCTTATGAAAGAAGAGTTTTTTACACCGATTATTATCATGGTTATCATAACAACCATCATAACTCCGATCCTACTTAAAATCGTTTATAAAGATCGTGGTCATGAAATCGTATATGCAGAAGATCCATTAGCAGAAAGACTGCAAAATAGAGATCACTGCGAAGTATAATTTCATAATGGGGTAGATGTGTTATAAAATACAGAAATCCCATTTTATTTTTGGGCGAAAATTCGTTGATTGTGAATATTGATGGTAGTATAATTGTAGTATTAAGGTTTATTGAATAAGGAGAAAATAATTATGTTAAAAGTACTAGAACATCCACTAATTACTCATAAACTTACGCAGATGCGTAAGAAGGAAACAAAGACAAAAGATTTCAGAGAAAACTTAGATGAAATCGGAGGTCTGATGGCTTATGAAATTACTCGTAATTTGCCTGTAAAAGAAGTTGAAATTGAGACACCAATTCAACCAATGAATACGTACGAGTTGGAAAAAGATATTATCTTGGTTCCAATTCTAAGAGCGGGGTTAGGAATGGTAAATGGAATTTCTAATTTAATACCTACAGTAAAGGTAGCTCATGTTGGTTTATATCGTGATGAAGAAACATTGCAACCACATGTATATTTTGAAAAATATCCACCAAATATCAAAGATGCAATTGTTATGATTGTAGACCCAATGTTGGCTACTGGCGGTAGTGCTAGTGCAGCCATTGATATGGTGAAGAAACAAGGAGCAAAAGATATTCGCTTAGTTTGTTTGGTAGGAGCTCCTGAAGGTGTGAAAGTAATTGAAGAACAACATCCTGATGTTGATATTTATTTAGCAGCATTGGATGAAAAATTAAATGAAAAAGGATATATTATTCCAGGATTAGGAGATGCTGGAGATAGGATTTTTGGTACGAAATAGTGAAACAAATGTCAGTCATGCGGTTTATATCGCGTATGATTGCGGGAGTTATAATCGCTGTTCTACTGGGAAACTATATAGATGAAAAGTTGCATACGACACCATTTATTATGATTGCATTATTGCTATATGTAATCATTGGTAGTCTGTATCAGTTAGTGAAAGATGCTGGTGAAAATGATGCAAAGTGAGAAAATGTATAAACAAATTGAATACATAGCACTTGCTATCATCCTTGTAATTGCAGGGATCGTCATGATTGTTACCCAAGATTGGAAAGCACTCTTAGGTGTTGTATATGGCGGTGTGCTTAATATTATTGGGTTTCGCTGGATTGTAGTATCCAGTAAAAGCATTTTGAAAAGTGGCAATGCGACAAGGCTTGCTACTGTGCATTTTGTACTTCGGTATTTAATCTACGCTGTGATGTTAGTTGTGGGAATGCAGGTAGGTTTAAATATAATATTTATGTTATTGGGATTTTTTAGTATAAATCTTGCAATTAAGGTTTATACGATCAGAACACGAAAGGAGGTCTGAGTTTGGACGAAATAAACGGATTGCTTATTACGATTGGTGATTTTGAATTAGTTATTCATCAGAGTATTCTGATTTGGTTAGTCATCTGTTTGTTTGTGACATTGTTACTTGTTTGGGCAGGTAGTAAGATCAAAAAGGCAGATCCAACAAAGGCACCAACTGGAGTTGTATTGGTTTTTGAACAAGTCGTAAATTTATGTTCGATGGTGGTAAAAGGAAATTTGAATGAAAAAACATGGAAATATTTACCATTCATGGGAACGATTATGATTGTAATGGTTATCAGTAATCTGATGGGGTTGTTAGGCTTACAGCCACCAACTTCGAATATTAGTGTAACGATAACGTTGACGCTTATGTTTATTGTCTTAATTCATGGAAGTGATATAAAGCTTCATGGAATTAAAGGGAAAATCAAAGCGTGGATGGAACCGATGGCAGGATTGTTTATCTTGAATGTTATTGGGGATTTAGCTACACCAATTTCGCTTACGTTACGTTTGTTTGGAAATTTACTAGGAGGTACGATTATCATTTCGTTATTATACTTTATGATTGAATCCTTGCTTCCTTTTAGTGGAGTGTTGTTTGCTGTAACACCATTCCTACATATGTATTTTGATATCTTTACAGCATTTATGCAGATGTATATATTCTTTACATTAACATCGTTCTATTTGGCAGATGCCATTGGAACAATGGATGATTAAATAATAAATTTTATTTAGGAGGAGAAAAAAATGGAATTTAATGAATTTTTTGTAGCAGGTATGGCCGTATTGGGTGCTGGAATTGCAATGATTGGTGGATTAGGATCAGGAATTGGACAAGGGATTGCTGCTGGTAAAGGGGCAGAAGCTGTTGGACGTAATCCAGAAGCAGCTGGTAAAATTCGTTCTATCATGGTATTGGGAATCGCTTTGGCGGAAACAACTGGTATCTATGCACTTGTAATTGCATTGTTATTGATTTTTATAAAAGCAGCGTAATTATTCTTACATTTAAGGAGGGAGTAATCCTATGAATATAAACATAGATAACTATCTGAGAATTGATTTAATGGATATGGGATTAGTCTTAATCTCTACTTTTTTGATAGTTGTAATTGCGCGTAAGTTTTTTTGGAAATATGCAAAAGAGTATTTAGATGGTAGACAACAGCATATTCAAGAAGAACTTGATACTTCAACAAAAAACCTACAGGAGAGTGAAATACTGAAGGTACAGTATGAAGAAAAGCTTGCAGGTGCTCGTGATGAAGCGAATGAAATTGTTTCAGGAGCTAAGAAAAAGGCTAGTCAAGAGGCTGGGGAGATTGTGGCTGAAGCTAGAAATAATGCCCAAATCATGAAAGAAAAAGCATTTCATGATATTGAGCGTGAAAAAGCAAATGTGAAAGAGCAAATTAAAGAAGAAATTAGTGAAGTTGCATTTTTAGCGGCGAAAAAAGTTGTAGAAAAAGAGTTGGATGATGATGTCCATAAAAAATATGTGAAAGATTTTATTGATCAAGCAAAAGAGGATGACAAATGGCAAGCTTAGCAGCAGTTCGTTATTCTCAAGCCCTTTTTGAATTAGGCAAAGAAGAAAAGAAATTAGATGTATTCAAAAAAGACTTAGAGAATATTGATAATGTTATTTTAGAAAATCAAGAATTATCACAAGTGTTGAAACATCCACAAGTGGAAAAAGAAGATCGTAAAGCAATTCTTGTGAAGATATTTAAGGATGTAGATCCATTGATTATTAATTTTTTGAAGTTGTTGGTGGATCGTAATCGTTTTCAAAGTATTCATGAGATAAAGAAGGATTATATTCATCTATACAATGAATTCAATGGTATTGAAATTGCCTATGTGTATAGTGCAAAATCATTGGATGATGAAGAATTATCTTCCATTGTGAAGATTTTAGAAAAAAGATTTGATAAAAAGATTGAAGTTAAAACAAGAATAGATGAAACATTACTTGCAGGTATTCGTATTAAGGTTCATGGGGAAGTATTGGATAATACAATTGAAAACCAAATGAATCGTATGAAGGAGCAAGTGGTTAAAAAAGTACTATAGAGAAGCGAGGTGGAAAGAATGGATTTAAGACCTGAAGAAATCAGTGAGATTATAAAAGATCAGATCAAGCGTTATGATGAGACGCTAGAAATCAGTGAAACTGGAACCGTAATTACAGTCGGAGATGGAATCGCGCTTATCTATGGTTTAGAAAAAGCGATGGCTGGGGAATTGTTGTTATTCCCTAATGATATTTATGGAATGGTTTTAAACTTAGAAGAAGAACATGTTGGAGCCGTACTTATGGGTTCTGATGCGAATATAAAAGAAGGCGATGAAGTAAAGCGTACGGGTAGAATTATCGAGGTACCAGTAGGCGATATGATGCTTGGAAGAGTTGTAAATGCACTTGGACAAGCAATTGATGGTGGAGAACCAATCGAAAGCAAGAAATATCGTCCAGTTGAAAGAGTGGCACCTGGGGTTATGACGCGTAAGTCTGTACATCAACCATTGCAAACAGGGTTAAAATGTATTGACTCAATGATTCCAATTGGAAAAGGACAACGTGAGTTGATTATTGGAGACCGTCAAACGGGAAAAACAGCAATTGCAATTGATACGATTTTGAATCAAAAGGGACAAAATGTGAAATGTATATATGTTGCTATTGGACAAAAGGCAAGTACCGTAGCACAGATTGTGGAAAAGTTAAGAGCAAAAGATGCACTTAGTTATACAACGATTGTATCGTCAACAGCAAGTGAAGCTGCTCCTCTACAATACATTGCTCCTTATTCAGGATGTACAATTGGTGAAGAGTGGATGGAGAATGGTGATGATGTACTTATCATCTATGATGATTTGAGTAAACATGCAGTAGCATATCGTACGATGTCACTATTATTAAAACGTCCACCAGGACGTGAAGCATATCCAGGTGATGTATTCTATCTTCATTCAAGATTACTTGAAAGAAGTGCGAAGTTAAATGAAGAATATGGAAATGGTTCACTGACAGCATTACCAATTATTGAAACACAAGCAGGAGATATTGCTGCCTATATTCCTACGAATGTAATATCTATTACCGATGGGCAAATCTTCTTACAGACAGAGTTGTTTAATGCAGGGGTACGTCCTGCCGTTGATAGTGGACTTTCGGTTTCACGGGTAGGTAGTGCTGCACAGGTAAAAGCGATGAAGCAAGTATCTGGATCTTTGAAACTGGAACTAGCACAATATCGTGAATTACAAGCCTTTTCACAATTTGGTAGTGATTTAGATCCAACAACAAAAGCAACTTTGGATCATGGAGAACGATTAACAGAGTTATTGAAACAGGAACAATATTCACCACTTAGTGTAGTAGATCAAGTATTGTCTTTGTTTGCTGCGAAATATCGTTTTTTGGTGAAGGTAGCAGTTGAGGATATAAAAGAATATGAAAAAGGAATGCATGAATTTATGCATACAAAATATGAAGGACTTGTTAATGAACTAGCGAATGAAGAAAGTATTAGCGACGATTTAAGTGAACGTTTGAAAAAAGCTTTGGGTGAATATACAAAGGGTTTTGAAGCGTTGAAAGGGTAGCTTATGGCTAGTAAGTTAGAAATTAAGAATCGTATTCGTTCGGTTGATTCTACAAAAAAGATTACCAAAGCTATGCAATTGGTGGCTGCTAGTAAGCTGAGGAAATCGAAAGAACGAATGGAAAATAATAAGGAATATGCTTTTTATTTGAAAGATAGTGTGGATACTATTTTATCTTCAATTAAAGCGAGTGATCATCATTATTTAATGCCAAATAATTCAAAGCGAGTATTAACGATTGTTTATACTTCTGATATGGGGTTATGTGGTGGATATAATGCCAATGTTTTTAAAATGATTCAAGAACATCTAAATCCAGAAGATCCGATGATTATTTTGGGTAGCCGAGGTGGAGCATGGGTAACAAGGCGTGGATATCAAGTAGTGAAAAGTTTATATAATGTTGATGAAGAAGCGTATGAAGATATTGTTGATGTTGCAAATTTAGCTTTAAAAATGTATGTGGAAAAAGAAATTGGAACAATCCAAATATTGTATACAGAGTTTATTAATTCAATGTCATTTGAACCTAAAATCATAAAACTTCTTCCGGTGGAGAGAAATTATGATTTGGAAAAAGATGTATTGATTCAAGATACTATTTTTGAACCAGATGGAGAAGCCATTTTGGATGAATTGGTTCCGCTTTATTTGAAGTCTTTGCTATATAGTTATTGGTTGGAGACGAAAACAAGTGAACAAGCTTCGCGTCAAAGTGCAATGGAAAATGCGACAGATAACGCTCAGGAGCTTCGTGATGGATTAGAATTGAAATTTAACCAAGCACGTCAAGCAGCAATTACCCAGGAAATAACGGAAATTGTTGGTGGAGCGAATGCTTTATGATAGAGGAGGAAGTTAGAGTATGAGTGAAAACAAAGGAAAAATTGTTCAGGTCATTGGGCCGGTTGTGGATATTCTTTTCGCAAGTGAACATTTACCAAAGTTATTAAATGCGATCGATATTCCTCTAGATGGAAAAGAATCGCTTGTTGTTGAGGTTGCTCAACATATTGGTGATGAAAGAGTTCGTTGTATTGCCATGGGTTCTACAGATGGACTTGTAAGAGGAATGGCAGCGATTGATACAGGAGCACCAATTTCAGTACCAGTTGGAAAAGAAGTACTTGGTAGGATGTTTAATGTATTAGGTCGTGAAATTGATGAGAAGTCTCCTTTAGCAGATAGTGTTAAAAAGATGCCGATTCATCGTGAGGCGCCAAGTTTTGATGAACAACAAACTTCAGCTGAAATGTTGGAAACGGGAATTAAAGTAATTGACTTACTTTGTCCGTATTCAAGAGGTGGTAAGATTGGATTGTTTGGTGGTGCAGGTGTTGGTAAAACCGTATTAATTCAAGAATTAATTCATAATATTGCCAAAGAACATGGTGGAAAGAGTGTTGTTACTGGTGTAGGAGAACGTACTCGCGAAGGAAATGATATGTATCATGAAATGAAAGATTCAGGAGTACTTGATAAGACCGTATTGGTATATGGACAGATGAATGAAAGTCCAGGTGCGAGAATGAGAGTTGCTCTTACAGGTCTTACGATGGCTGAGTACTATCGTGATGTGGATCACCAAGACGTACTTTTATTTATTGATAATATTTTCCGTTTTACACAAGCGGGAAGTGAAGTAAGTGCCTTATTAGGAAGAATGCCAAGTGCGGTTGGATATCAACCAACGTTAGCGACAGAAATGGGTGCTTTACAAGAACGTATTACATCGACAAAAGATGGATCAATTACTTCTGTACAAGCAGTGTATGTGCCTGCGGATGACCTTACTGACCCAGCTCCTGCAACAGCGTTTGCTCACTTGGATGCGAAAACGGTATTAGACCGTGGAATTGCATCGTTAGGAATTTATCCAGCAGTAGATCCATTGGAATCAAATTCAAGAATTTTGGATCCACTTGTTGTAGGTGAAGAACACTACCAAGTAGCACGTGATGTTCAAACGTTATTGCAACGTTATAAAGAACTTCAAGATATCATTGCGATATTAGGGATGGATGAATTAAGTGAAGAGGATAAAATTGTTGTAAATAGAGCACGTCGTGTACGTAATTTCTTATCACAACCATTTAATGTTGGTGAACAATTTACTGGTATGAAAGGTAAGTATGTTACAAGAGAAGATACGATTCGCAGTTTCAAAGAATTGTTAGCTGGTAATTACGACGATCTTCCAGAACAAGCATTTATGTTTGCTGGAACGATTGAAGATGTTGTCGAAAAAGCAAAAACATTAGGTGAATAAAATGATTAAAGTTCGTGTGATAACACCTAATGGATTATATCTTGAAAGTGATGCTATTCAAATCAATGCCTGTAGTAAAGATGGCGAATTTGGTTTGCTAAGTGATCATATGCCAATGGTTGCAATGCTTGAAATTAGCAAATTGGAAGTAGTAAAAGAAAATAACGATATAAAAGAATATGCTCTTTCAGGAGGGATGTTACAGTTTAAGGATAATAAAGTAAATATCTTAACTGACTCAATTGAAGGAGAAGATGAGATTGATATTGTTCGTGCTCAAGAAGCGAAAGCAAGAGCAGAAAAACGTCTGCAACAACATGAAAGTGATGTGAATATGAGACGTGCTGAAATTGCATTGCGTAAAGCAATTAATCGAATTAATGTAAAATCAGATAAATAGATATCAGATAATTCTGGTATCTTTCGTATTATAAAGCTAAGAGATATCTTAATAAAACATTAGACTTACGTAAATGTGCGTGAGAATGTGATATACTTCAATTAGGGAGTGTT
>NZ_JAQFIQ010000058.1 GCF_029504745.1 Breznakia sp. PF5-3
GATTTGGATTAGTACAAGCTGAGATCAATGATATGTTTGATAAACGATACAATTAAATTCTACTGTGACGTTTACACAAAATTATTGACACTACCTTCTATTATCATTAAAAGCATTATAAGTAAAAGGTTATTATGTAAACATTTGCTTTTAATTTTTATAATAATAGTCCAAAAGAAAAGTCCCTACTATAAATAAGAACTTGTTTTACTACTGGAGCGAGCGAGGAGAATTGGCATATTCGTATCTTTTAACATCAAATTACGTTAAAATCAGCGTATGACGTCGTTTGACGTCATATTATATCACATTACTTTACGCTTTTTAGGTTTTTTTGATACTTTTTTGACACTCGTTTATAATCATTACAAACTAAAATTGCATTAACTTTATTAGGTGAAGTAAATTCTTGATCATATTGTGTTTCAAATTTAGTGTTTGTATATACACATTTTCCACATAAGATTATTATGAAAACTACATCTGTTACTCGTAAAATATATTTAATTTTTTTCATTTAATTACCTTTTTAACAAAGTAATATTTAACTGGCATATTTCAAGTATTGTACATACCTATCAAAATTTTCTTTAGCTGGTTTTTATTGATTTTTTCTTATTCACTACATAGTTTGCTATTCAAAATATCCCTAATATTCAACTATTTATTTACACTTTAATTTCTCAATTACTATTTTTTAATTTCAATATATCCAAAACCCACATCCTCATGTGGATAGACAATTAATTGTTCATTAATTAAATGAATAAACAATGAACCCTCTACATAATCATCCACCATACAAAGTATAGAAAGTAATTTAATATCATTTTTGGAAACATGAGAATAGTTTTTATAATAGTTGATATTAGAAATTTTCTTATAAAATCCATTAATATAGTCATCATCTTTTCTTTCAACTATGCTGATATATCCTTTTTTTATTAACGCATTTTCAATATCATTAATCCAGTGAATTGATTGACCCAATTCTATATCTATAGACGAATATATTTCATATGAATCATAATCATAAGTTTCAAAAAAATTAAAGACAATAGTTTCTATATTTGATTTTGTCCAGTCATTGCTTTCATCAAATCCCTTCCATCCTTTTGTTGAACTAATATTTATTAAATTAATTTCGCTTAGTATAGATTTCATTTTTTCTCCTTATAATTTATAAACCATTAACGTTATCTTGTTGTTAATTACATTTAAACTTCACAACTGAAGGAAATAGAATAAACTTATAATTTACATATTAGACTATCATATAAATCATTTATATTACTTGATAATTTATATTATATCAAAAAAAGTACTGCGATAGTACTTTATCTCCACTGTACAGTAAAACTATTTACCAAACATATCTCTAGCACTCCTTGTTTAGAGTACGAAAGATTATGTGAAATAAGGATTTATTTTATTGTGTCATGAGTTCTCTTATTTGGTGAAAAAAAGCCCTATTCTGTGTCCTAGTCAACTCTTTTTGTAACACTTATGTATAAATCTCTTATGCAGCATGGCACCGCGTTGCATAAGAAGTAAGTCCACCGTTTGCACGATGCGGTCTTACATGGTTATATTTCCCATAAACGAATTCGTAGAGTCTCTAATCAAGTATCTTATTAGAATCAAACTTATAGAGGTAATAAAATTCATATTTGAGTGTATTGTAGAATCTCCCCATGACTGCATTATCATATGGGTATCCTGCCTTACTCATGCTTTGTTACACACGAAACAAAACAGGCGTACCACTCTACTCCGTATTGATAGCCATACCATTTCCAATATTTTTACCACCTACATTTGCTACCTGAACCTGGCAACCATGACTATGCTTCCAATAATTCCACTCCTGATTTTCTGGCGATTAAACTTTTTATAATCACTCCTATATCCTTTTTCAACTTATGGTATATTACCATTCTTCTATACTTTGATATGATACTTACATCGATATGATGTATGTGATAAACTTGTATTGTCTTTCATTAACCCCTCCTTGTTATTGTTGTAGCTGCTAGGCTGCTTTCTACTATAACATGGAGGTTTCTTTAAGTTCTTTCCCCCCCGCATAGCAGCTGGTATTTTTTTGCGATAATAAAAAAGGCTGTAATTTTAAAATTACAGCCCAAACATATATCAATAATCGACACCAACAACAAACTATGACTGGTTGAAGGTTGCCCCTTTTTTAGCGTATTTACACCCTTAAAATACGATGTAAAAGCATAAGAAAACCCCATTCTCATGGAGTTGTTTTTTATCTGGAGCGAGCCATCATTTTTTAGTCGAACTCACTCTTTAAGCGACTATGATGAAACGCATAATGCAATTCTTGTTTGTCAGAAAATTTAATTTAAACCTTCTCACTGCTATTTAACTTATAAGTTTATTATAGAGGTTCATACTTTGTTTTTCAAGTGTTTTTTCAAAAAAAGACCCTTTTTTTTATTTCTTACTTAAATTCAATTTTGAGTACTTTCTTTAAAGTTATATCAACAACTATCTCTTTCACATTATTTTGTACGAAATACTTACGCTCACGATCGCTCATGCTAATCCAATCAATATAGTTAGATACCTTAATATTTTTAATCTTATCCATCTCATTCTTTTTATCAGTTTCTAATTTACTTAAAGTAAATGCATACGTCTTAGCATCTAGCCTACTATTTATATAATCTGTATAAGCTTCTTCTATACTATTATTAATTGATTTAATACGTGTAAAGCATCTTTTTTCAAATTTAGTGTAATCTTTATGGAAACTATTTGTGATCAACCGAAACAAAACCTCTTCAATAATTACTTGTTGATTAATCCTTTGGTTTTGACATTCCTCACAAACATAATAGTAATATCTGCGAGTAGGTTTTTTTGTGCTTTTGCTTAACAATGAATGTCCAGATTGACACTTTAATAAATATGAAAAATAATACTTTTCATTATCCTTATGACAAAGGAGCCTGCTTATACTCTTATTTGCATCTAAATACATTTTTTTACTTATTATTGGTGGTGTTATGTTCGTATATTTTACTCCTTTGAAATAGAAATCACCATAATACACTTTATTCTGAATAAGTATTTTAATTGCATCAGACTTTACATACTTCTTTCCTTTATCGCTCAGATAACGCTGAATTTCACTCATATTACATCCATCGCATGCCATCTTAAATGCAGTACGTATTAGAATTGCTTCCTCTTCGTTTATTTCCAATTTATTATTCTCACCTCTTATATACCCAAAAGGAGGCTTACCCCCACGAGGAAATAAGCCTTGTTTTGCCATTTGGATCATACCGTCATTTGTACGTTCTGAAATAGTTTCTCGTTCCCATTGTGAAATAATAGCAAGCATCCCTACCATCATTCTTCCGTTAGCAGAACTTATGTCTAATTGATCCATAACTGCTATTAGATTGCAGTTATTATTGTTTAACAATTCAATAATCTTGTATACATCAATAACACTTCTAGAAAGACGATCTAATTTATATATTATTACCAAATCAATATTACCATTCTCTACTTCTTTCAGTAGTGCCTGGAGTCTCTTTCTTTTCATGTCTTTAGCACTTATTCCTTCATCAATATAATATGTAATATTTTCTAGCTCATAGTCAAAGAGTGAAAGATAAGCATTTATCTTACTCATTTGAACATCGATACCAAATCCTGATTCTGCTTGTTCTTGTGTTGATACTCTGCAGTATACTCCAACGTTATAGTTCTTCTTTTTAATTTCTGACATTATCCCTCCTATAACAGTGAGAATTAAAAGTATGAACCAGTATTATTGTACTTGTTTAACAGCAGATATATCAATTATTAAATGCAACAAAAAAGAGAAGCACTGCCACGATTTTCAGGATTGATTCCACTTCTCTACTAATAATTACATCAGGATATTAATTCTTCCTAAATATTATTTATTTACTACTTTCCATTCTAAGTCTTCATACTCTCTAGGTTTTATCCATTGTTTTGGATCTTCGCTATTTAAGTATGGTTCAACCTCATCATCATTCAACATCAAAGGTAGTCTATTATGTATAGACATAAATGCAGGTATTGCTTCTTGAGTTATAATCACAAAATGAGGGGTATTATCTTTTACTTTATATAAACCAGCAAGCATCATTATATCTTGGTTCTTCCTTTTAACATAATACTTATTCTTAGGTGTTTCTTTATCCCATTCATAAAATGCTTCCACCAAGATAATGCAGCGATGATATTTGAAGTCGTTTTTAAAAAACTGTTTGTCAATTAGGGTTTCTTGCCTAGCGTTTATAATTACTCCTTTCCCATCCCACTTAGGAGCTCCCCAATTCATTATTTGGTAACCTCTTTCCAATTCTACTAAAGCATTATCAGTTGGGTATACTTCTCCATATTTTACATCCTTAATATCTAGTTCCTTATCTGATTTCTTTAGTAGTTCTCTGATTGTAGTTTCTGATAATGCAACAAATCTACCACACATATCTATTGTCTCTCCTTCTTTTTTAGATATTGGATTGGTTTTAAATGCAAACTCATATCTGGAAGTATCATCTCATAAAGTGGAATATCTCTCGACTCGCATGCATGAATAATTTTTTCTTTAGCTTTATTGCATTGAAAATTGTAACCCAAGTATACTGCTTTAATTTTAGGCGCAGGGAATTTCATTCCAACATCGCATTTAATACATTCTTTTGGTATCTCTTTATACCTTTCTAAAACATCATAGCAAACTATTCTAAATTCATTCTCATGCTTCCAGTCAGTTGCCTTTCTAACTGGAGCAAATTCATAGTGCTTTAGCGCATCTGCTATTGTTTCATAATACTCTTCATAATCATCAGTGTAATAAATAGGTGAAAAATAAGTTAATACCTTCCTCTTATCCATTTCCTTAACGAATTTCACTATTTCCCTTGGATCGTATTCTATGCATATGCCTTTATGATTATTTGCGTAATATGCCCACATTGGCATATTATCATTCACTTCAGAGAAACAACAAATATAATGCCTTTCACTCGCATGTACGCTCATTTCTTCAAGTTTTAGTTGATCCAGGTCTTTAGATATAGAATTAACCTCCTCATATGGTATACCCAGCTCCCTTGACACTGCATAATTAACATTGTAGTCAAACTTACAATCACAAGGATCATTAAATGCCTTTGGATTTGAGAACCAAATATTATTGTTTAAAATATCTTCAGCGTCAGCGTCAGTTCCAGATCTATATCTGAAAAATTGCTTTGGAGCATATTTCCTTGTCATTTGACGCAGTCTTTTTAAATCTATTCTCTTTTTTTTGTTACTTGCTAATAGACCTTCATTTCCCAACAGCCTACATTTTTGTTCGAATTGCTCATCTACTGTATACTCATATTGCATTTTTACCCAGTCATCAAAAAGTTTCCCATGTTTACTCATATATTATCTTGTATGATTAAATCGTACCTTGTAGACGAGAGAATCATACTTCTCCTTCCGATATTGTTATAATGAAATTGACCTGTACAGTGCTTATTTTTATTACAGCTTTGACTGGTCTTAGGAGAGTACTCCCTCATGGTCTATTTCATTGCTAATTGGTTGGATGAGTCTTTGAACTCTTATGTCTCGCAAGATTACAGAATAGATCATCGTGGACGACTACAGGTCAGAAAGGATGGTCTTTTTATGACTGTATTTGTAGGCATTGATATTGCCAAAGAGTCACATGTCGCTTGCATCATGAATGCACTTGGCGAAGTGTCTCATCCAATTTCGTTTGAGAATAATGTACAAGGTTTTTCTAAGTTAATCTCAAACATTGTTTCCTTCGATAAGAAGGATGTTGTTTTCGGTTTTGAGTCTACTGCTCATTACCATAAAGTTTTGGAGCACTTTCTTAATTCTAAAGGGTATATAACCAAGTTAATGAATCCTTTAGAAGTCATCCCTTTTCGTAAAGCGAACATTCGTAATACGAAGAATGATAAAGTGGATGCTCAAGCCATTTGTTTAGCCTTATACCATTCACAGGAGAAGTCTCGTCAAGTTTCGAAACATAACGACTTCTATAATCTGTGTTTATCAAGGCATGATCTTGTAACGCTTAAATCTCGTTGTAAGATTAAACTTACTTCTTACTTAGACATTGTTTTTCCTGAATTAGCTAAGTATTTCAAAGGGAATTTACATATCAATACGTGCTATCAACTCCTCAAGAAATACCCTTCGCCTATTCAAATAAAAGAAACTCGAATTGATGTACTAGAACGGCTTCTATTTAAATCCTCTAAGGGGAAGTATTCAAAAGCCAAAGCAATTGAACTTAAGAAGTTAGCAAATAACTCTGTAGGAATAACCACGACCGCCATTTCTACGCAAATCCAATTGTGCATCCATCAAATCGAGTTCTATGAGGATCAAATTGCTCAAATAGAGCAGTTAATTGAAGAGTATGTAGTTGCTGATCAACCACTAATACTTTCCATACCAGGAATATCTACGATCTTCGCTGGATATATATTATCCTCTATATCTAATATACTCGATTTTAGTACTTCAAGTAAACTAATTGCTTATTCTGGATTAGATCCAATCGTTCGTCAATCAGGTAATTTTAATGCTATTCAAACACGTATGTCTAAACGTGGTAAGAAACTTCTTCGTTATGCTCTTATCTGGTCAGCTTGGAATGTTGTTCGTAATAATAAAACTTTTAAAGACTACTATGACAAGAAACGTTCACTTGGCAAATCACACTACAATGCACTTGGACATTGTGCTGCTAAACTAGTTCGTTGCATCCATACCATGTATCACAAGAACGAAGAATTCAATCTTGAATAGTTAGCATTTACATCTATTTTTTTGAAATGACCTTTTTAGGTCTTTTCGTTGTGGCTAATCAACTACAAATTATTTCCTTGACAATTCATAGTTGGTCTCCTAAACAAATACTCTTTTTGCATATACAACTTGACCTAGAATTCTTACAGGCAGGACAACTACTTCATTTCTATTGAACGTCCTCATAGGCACAGAAGGGTTCGATGCTGTTAAAATGATTAACTCATCTTTTTTCTCAAAACGCTTAATTGTTACTTCCTCTCCAACTAATACTACAGCTATTGAATGATCAGGAACTTCATCAATTTGCTTTACGTATACTAAATCGCCATCAAATATTCCATCACCTATCATTGAGTCACCTTTAACTTTTAAGAAATAGTCGCCTCTTTTCGCCTCAATTGTATTGACTTCCTCGTACCCTAACACATCTTCATTAGCATAGTGATCATATCCTGCTTTAACTGTACCTAGAATTGGCTTTATTAACTTAGTAGTTTCATCCTCTAATACATGTACAGATACTCCTAACAATTCAGCCAGTTTTATCATTTTTTCTTTTGTTATTTTCGTTGTGGATCCACTTAACCATCTATAAACACTTGAAACACCTACATCACACCCTTCAGCTATGTCTGAAGAAGTTAAATTTAGTTTTTCCATTTGTTTTTTTATAACATTTACGTTCATACAAAAACCTCTTTACTTTCTACCTTGATTTTATCATTAATTTTATATATTTGCAATTTTTGGTTTATATTTATTGTTTTTTTCTCATTTATTGTTGATTTTTGAGAATATCGGGTGTAAAGTGAAAGTACAGAAAGGATGAAAATAAATGAATAAGGACAGAGTAATATTACATTGTGACATAAATCACTGTTACGCACAGATAGAAGAAATGCTCAGTCCAGCATGCAGGGATGTTCCGATGGTAGTCGGTGGAAACGAGGAAGCTCGACATGGCATTATTCTAGCTAAAAATTTGAAGGCAAAACCATTTGGAATTAAAACTGGAGAGCCAATTAGGGATGCGCTTAGGAAGTGTCCAGGATTATTTGTGATCCCTCCAAAGTATGATAAATATCAATACTATACAGAGAAGGTAAAAGATATCTATAGAGAATATACAGATCGAGTAGAGTCATTTGGACTTGATGAAGCTTGGCTTGATATCACAGGATCTCAAAGCCTTTTCGGATCAGGTGAGCAAATTGCTAAAGAAATTCAAGATCGGGTTTTTGAAGAATTAGGTCTTACAATTTCTATTGGAGTTAGTTTTAACAAAATTTTTGCTAAACTTGGATCTGATATGATTAAACCAAAAGGACTAGTTATCATAGATGAAGAAAATTACAAAATAAAAGCGTGGAAGCTTCCTGTTGAGGATTTATTAATGGTTGGTAAAGCAACCCAAGATAAAATGAATAAACTTGGTATCTTTACAATTGGAGACTTAGCAAAAACTTCAGTAAAATTATTGGAGAAGAAGTTTGGAAAAATAGGAGTATTATTGTGGAGTTATGCAAATGGTTCTGAAGACTCTCCAGTTGATCCTACAGTTCATAAACGCACGCCTAAATCAATCGGAAACTCCTGGACTACACCAAAGGATATTACAAATTTTAGAGAAGCTAAAATTGTTTATGAGCGTTTATCTAATTCCGTTGCCTGCAGGTTAAGAGAATCAGGATATAAAGGCAATGTAATTCATATTAGTATCAGAGATACGAAGCTAGATTCATGTACTAGGCAAATTAAGATTGATCATTATACAGATACTGCTAAGGAAATACTACAGATAGCCATGAATTTATTAGATGAGAATTGGAATAGACAGTTTCCTCTAAGAAGTATCGGTGTTGGTGTTACTGGCTTAAAGCCTTTTACAACGCACACGCAATATGATTTATTTGGTGAAGTTGAAGAAAGAGAAAATGAAACAAAAGTTGAAGTTGTTGTTGAGGCAATTCGATCAAAATTTGGATTTTTCAAAATCGATAAATGTTCTGCCTTATTAGATACTCGGCTTAGTAATGTGGATCCTAAAGCTAACCATACTATATTTCCTGTTGGTGTATTAAAAGGTAGTATTAAATAAATATGATATTTAAAAAATATGTAAAAGTAATTGCCTTATGCGATGAAAACGGAAAGCTTACACCAGGATATATAGTTTGGTTGAATGGACAAAAATATAGAATTGATAAAATTCATGAAATTAGAAACGCTTCTTCTCAAGCTGGTGGTTGTGGCGTTTTATATGTTTGCTCAATTAATGGAAAAATTAGAAAATTATTCTACGAAGTAGATAAATGGTTCATTGAAAGTACACGGCCATAAACACAACTCTATAGACAAAATAAAAAAGATCTTCAAATGAAGATCTTTTTAATATCTTATATAAATCTCGATAAAGTTAAGTTAAATAGCAATGTATGTATCGATATCTATGAAACAATACATATCATAGACATTCAACACACAAAAGCAAGAATTATATAAGATAACTATAATATATCATAAAAAACGACAAAATCAAGTATTTACAAAAATAATATACCATGAATTTCTTAGATTGAGAGCACTCGTCTACAGCTAGTTTCAAAATATTTTGTACTATACTCGATGCCAACATAACATCTATTCAACTTCTTGGCTGCGACTGCTGTCGTTCCTGATCCTAGAAAGCAATCTAGGACAATATCTCCTGGTTTACTGGAATTACTAATCAATGTTTCTATAATATTCAATGGTTTAATAGTCGGATGATCATATACTTTCTTATCCTTAACATTAGTTGGTGTAATCCAATATGTTTTCCCACTTTCATATGTTGTAGAAAGTGAAATCCCTTTTCTAAAATATAGACAAAACTCTTTATCATTCATATAGTTTCTACCAAAAGTAGGCACTGGATTTGATTTAATCCAAACTAAAATTTCAAAAGAGCATTTATGTTTTCCAACAAAGAAATTTAAATATTGTACTATTTGTTTTTTGTTACACCAAATATATATATTTGGTTTCTTCATAACACGCATAAATTCATCAAGAATACATGAGTTTATTCCTGAAGTAATTCTTGCTTCTTCTAAATCATGTGTTACCTTCTGTAAAGCCTTTGATATCTTTCCTGATCCTTTCCCTGAAGAAGATGCAATTTCATAGGGCGGATCTGTTACAATCAAATCAATTGAGCAATCTGGTATATCTTGTATTAACTTATAAGCATCGCCTAAATAAATTGTATTTTTTTTGAATTTGCTTATCATCTCCTATCTTTTTTGTTCGAACTTGTACTCATATTATATATACAAAACTCATTTATTATCAGTCTTGACTTTCGATATTTTAAAATGAATAAAGCAATAATCATTCGCTTTCAACCTAGATAGAATCTATCTTTTTTAATTTTATTCTTCCTTCAAGAATCAACTTGTGAAATAAATTTTTTCCATGATCTTTATTATCTAATGTCTTTCCATATGCACGTAGCAATTTACTGACACTCTCCAGTAATTCTGTTTCATATAATTCTTCATTATGCTTATATGTTGGTGGAATACCATAGCAGATAATTAAATTTAACTTTGATGCATAAAGGTTAAACGTATCAAATATACTTTGAAAATATGAATAATCAGCATCTGCTAGTGAATGCCCATAAAAGTAAATTTCTTCGGGTGGCGAAGAAGCTTGAATCACTCCATTTGCTTCACTGTTTTTATTATTAAAAGCAACTCTAAATGTTTTTGTAAACTGAAGAGATACTGGATTTACTTTATCAGGATCTAAGTTCATCCCATCTACTCCAAAAATGATTTCTCCTTTTCTTCCATAATCATCATGAAGAAGTGAGCCGTGAATGTTGGTGTATGAATCTACATAGTCGTTTAAAGAACCAGGGTGAGTATAATTAAAACTTAATAAATCTAGTCTCCAGCCGTAGGTCTTTGCATCCTCTGTAATTTCTTTCATAAGCCTTAAAGCAGTACTCTCATATTGAGATTTATTTTTATTAACTACTTTTATTAGGTAATCATTAAATTGATTCTCAAATCGAATCAACTCCCTATTTAATATTCTATATTGTTGATCTTCATCTTCATATATAAACTCATGGTTAAAGTTGGTTAGTGCATATCTTGCTTTATATATCCATGTTGCATGTATAAATCCTAAAAGATGCGAATAATTAGCTTTTCTAGTATCATAACTTTTTCTTGATGCTCCAAACCCTTCATCTGCCATTCTTAAATACTCTTTTATCCAATCATTATATGAATCAAAATAGTCTTGCATGTTAATGAAACAGCAACTAGATTTTTTTTCTTTTTTTTCGTTTGAATTCTCATCATAATCATATGGAAAAATAAAATCTTTAATTACCGCCTCTACATCAGACCAATTTTTAATACCTTTTCCTAAAGCTTTGTTACATTCCCTTTCATTCAACATAAAAAAGAGATTCCAAAAATTTAAATCGTCTTCTGTTTTAATTGGTTTATTATCAAAAAAATTATCAACAGTCTCAATAGCTCGTCTAACATTATAATTAAAATCTACTCTCTCTACTGTTGTATATCCACCATTAGCCAATTGAGTAGTTTCTGTTGATGTAGCGTATAGATCTATAGTTTTTATCATATCATAATACTTTGAATGTCTTCCTTGTCCTTCCAATTCTTTTTTATTAAGTAAATCTATACGGTTATTCATATAGCTAAAGAATGATCCAAAACCACTTTCCAAATCACAAGCTAGATCAAATCCATTACCAATAATAACTAATTTGCTGTTCATAATATCCTCCTTTTATTTCACCCATAAATTATATCAAAAAAAAAACTATTTTCACAATGAGAATAGTTTATATATCCAAATGCAAAGTAAGGTAGGAAGATAGGAAAGGGATATTTATACCTTACTTTGTAATTTATATTTTAACATCTTTATAAGATTTAACAAGATATTTTCTAAACATGCTCTAGCAGTCACTTCTCTAATTGCAATATAAATTAATAAAATTTTCGTTCGCTAAAATTATAAATATTATCATTGCTTCTCCAAATGTAACATTATCATCATTTAAATCAATCAGTATATCGTATATATTATCGTACATATAATCACCTCACTATATATATATGTAACACCAAAAAAAAAGCCTAAAAAAGTCACTTAATAGTAACCTTTAAAAACTAGTTTTATTAGTATGAAAATAAATAAAATCAAACTTAAATACATCCATATTTTGGGATATTTGCTCCATTTCTTTATAATCATCATATCCAGAGTATATATTAGTTAAAGTAAACACAATTAATATGTAAATATTATTCTTGGTTGGAACAATAAACAACACTTCCAAAAGTAATAAATTCTTCAAAAATTTTATTGGGAACTGCAACAGTTTAATTGACAACTAGTTAAGATACATGTGATATTTGTTGTTGGTACTTATAGGGTGTCATCATAAACTTGGTATGAATA
>NZ_JAQFIQ010000059.1 GCF_029504745.1 Breznakia sp. PF5-3
CCGTTAAAATATACTGAACCGCCGTATACGGAACCGTACGTACGGTGGTGTGAGAGGTCGGTAACTGAATTAATCAGTTACCTCCTACTCGATTAAAAAGTATTTAATTATTATACATATATATGATAAAATAGTTCTATATTATAATTAATAAATTATTGATTACAATAATTGAATAAATAAGCGATAAAAAGGAATTAGAAAATGACAGATTCTGTGAACCATTTTCTAGTTTCTTTGTCTTTAAATTGAAGGGATTAATAACGATGAATGTTATTTTTATTTAGGTAAGGGCGGTATTAGAAATGAAAATTGAAAAACAGTATATGATTTCGAAAGAGACAATCATAAAAGCAAGAAAGGGAGAAACAGAGGCATTTGCGACGATTTATAAGACATATTTTAAAAGGATTCATTTTATAGCAAATCAATTTGTTTTAAACGATGAATTGGCAAAAGATCTAGCACAAGATATTTTTGTAACAATCTATGAAAACATTAAGGGTCTTAATGAGCCAAGTGCGTTTCATTCGTGGATTAAGAAGATTACATACAATAAATGTATCAACTATAATCGAGTTAAATTTAGAACAGTGACATTTGATGATGAGCAAGCAGTCGATAATATTGTTGATGAGAAACTAAAAGAACCAATCGATATTGTTGAGGGTGATCGCATAATGGGAGTAATAGAATCTTCATTGAATGAAATGAATGAGTCATTAAAATGTGTTGGTTTACTTCGTTATTTTGAAGGATATTCCATTCAAGAGATTGCTAGTACTTTAGAAATACCAAGAGGTACAGTGAAATCAAGATTGTTTAGAATAAAGAGTCATTTAAAGAACAATTTAAAAGCTGCGGGGATTTCTCCTAAGTCTTTTGGATGTGCATTATTTTTACCAAATTTGATTGCTCAAGGATATCAATGTTTGTATCTTCAAACTTCTGTTTCTGCTGGTGCAAAAATAGTTTTTGGTATAGGTGCTACAGGAGTATTTACTACCACAAAGGTAGCCACTACATTATTGGTAGCTACCGTTATTACCATATTGCCTGTTTTCTATCTTTCAAATCGCAATCAACCAGTATTTGCTGAAATGAAACCAATTGAAGTAAATACATTGGAGAAAATTAAACCAACAGTTGATGAAGCGAAAATAGTTAATGTTTATTATGATGAGGCTTGGACAAGAGAACCAGTTTTGATTAATGTTGAACTGACAAATCAAAATTATGATGAAATTTTAATAGATGATGAAAAAACGAATTATGTTTATGAAAACGGTAGACACACCATAAAGATAATAAGAAATGGGAACATTATCGATCAAAAAGAGATTGATATTGCAAATATAGATATTGAAAGCCCATATGGAAGGAGTGAGCGTGAAGGAAATAGTTTTAAAGTATATTTATCAGATGATACATCATATGTAAATCCCAATACCATTTCACTGTTGAGAAATGGTATAAAATCTAAGGAATTTGCATATGATCAAGATCGTAATATTTTATCAATTACAACTAAAAAGCATTATCAAGATGAATTATATATTAGTGATTATGCAGGGAATATATTTAAAATAGAATTTGAATAATTAAAAGTATAGATGCCATTGAATTATAAAAAGCAGTAAGTATATCTAAGTAGTTAAAAAGTATAGTTAAGAAAGTCAAGGAGGGCAAAAATAATGACTTATATACGAAGGAAAGGATTTAGAATTACAGTTGTTTTAATAGTTTTAGGAATATTTGTATCAATCATGTCAGATTATTTAATAGCAGATACAAAAAAACCTATAAGAGATAAGAATACGAATTCGGCATACATAGTAGAAAAATCAGCAAGGTGGACAAATTCAGAAAAATATCTAGCTGAGTTAAACTTGAAAATAAACGGAACAGAAAGAATAAATTCTTTAGATGTTGCGATTGTATTAGACCGTTCTGGTAGTATGGATATGAATTTTATCCAAGAAATTCCAGATGGTAATGGTGGTAATAAAGGAACCCATAATGCATCATCACCATGTTTAAATCAAGATCATTTTTATTTGAAAGAAACAACCGATGTACCTCAAGTTATTCCAAATACATTGGATGAAATGTATTATGATGAAACAAATCAAAGGTTGACAGTATACAATGGAGAAAAAAAGCAGTGGGTGGTACTTGATACTTCAAATCGAATCCATTTATATTTCCAATTTGGAAATATGGTTGGTGATGAAAATTCACTTGCTTTAGCTGCATATCATTTCAAACATGATGGAACTAATTTTGTTCGTATTAGTAAGTGGGATGAGAGTGATGTTCGTAAAGGAACGGCTGAGGGTATTTGGGATCATGGAGATGAAGCACAAGGTTGTTATGATCGCTGGATAGAAGCAAAAAAAGCAGTGGAAGCTTTTTCACAAAAATTAGCGCAAATAAATCAAGAAGAAGGCTTAATTGGAGATGAAGCTAATAATGTTGCATTGGTACCATTTTCGATTCGTGATGAAACGTTATTACATCGATTAAATAAAGGGACACCGTGGTATCGTAAATGGTTGATTCAAAATAATTATTTTGCAGGTACGACTGTAAATGTTGGTACTGACGAAACCCTTAGTGGTGAATATAATGCCAAAGTAGGTTGGACAGATAATCCTACTGTGATTAGCTCAGCATTAAGTAAATTGTTTACTACTCATACTACAGATTATATTTATGGTTTAGGTGAAGCATATAATTTGCTTGATGCAAGAAGTGAATCAGCTAAAAAGAATAAAAAAGCGGTTGTTTTATTGCTTTCAGATGGAACACCAGATCCAGCATCAGGAACTTTTAGTAATGCAGGGAATATTTATGCTTTTTGGAATAATGATAATCATATCTATGGAATCGCAAATGCTTTGAAAAATGCAGAAGACCAGATTGATAGTAGTGCTTTTTGGAAAGATATAAGTGGTCCATATCAACGTCATAGTGTAAAGCCTGATATTCTTGCCCGCAATGATGCAAAGGGAATAAGTGGTGCTTATGGAGAAGAATCTGATATTATCAGTGTTGGATATATGCTTGATGCACAAGCTAGTAAAGATCGCTTAGCTACGATTGCTTCAACACAAAGTGATTATATAGATATCTCAGCAGATGCAACAGGGTCAACAGAAAATTATTTGACCGAGAAGCTATTGCGAAGCATTGTAAGACCAGGAGGTCGTAATGCGGTTTTGCGAGATGAGGTAAGTAAGTATTATTATGTTCCTGAAGATAGTGTGTTACCTCAAGGCGTAACAATTGATGGAACGATAGAGAGTGGACAAACAATCGTTTGGACCATCGGTAATGTATATGAATACCCGAAAGGACAAGAACCAAGTATAAGTATTCCACTTGTGTTAAAAGAAGAGTATCGTAGTGTTAAATCAACGACATATTATCCAACGAATAAAGATAATCCAGAACCAGATTTAACAACACCAGATCCAGGAAAAGATGGTGAAGATACAGGTGCGAAATTATATTATACAGACTTTGATGGAAATGATCGTTATGACACGATAGGAACACCAAAGCTTCCTGTTTATCCAAAAAAAGAAGAAAAACCTTCTTTTACACCAAAACCATCAAAAGCTCCAGAAGATTTGGTAAACATCATCATGTTGCCAAGCAAAAGTCCAATGCTTGGAGATGAAACAAATGTTCCTTTCTACTTGATGCTATTGATGATAAGTTTAGTGGGTCTCACATATAATATAAGGATAAAAAATAAAAGGTGATAACACCTTTTATTTTTAGTAATACATTGTTTCAATAATTTGTTTTAATTCATTACTGTCCACATAACCTGATAATGAATAGATTAAATTGTCTTTCGTGAAATTAGCGTAAGTTACATATGTACCATCCATTTGTTTTAGTTTGTAAATAATAATCTTTGTATTTAAAGTACTACTAGTATATTCTTCAATTCGTATTGCATCCCCCATTGCATTTATATTTTCACCTGAAACATTGGAAGCATTTGAATATCCAGTAATGTGGAAGTTTATATTTGAAGTTGTTTCAGGATGATCAGGGCTTTGAATTAACTTGATTTGTTCAGCAGTCAATTCATTTTCAAACATTTTTACCAAATCAATTTTATGACCATTTGTAGAAGTGAAAGTAAGTGAATAACTAAGAATTATATTATTTTCAACAAATGGCTTATATAAAATAGATGATAGTGGTAACTTAGGTTTAAGATAGGATTGGTGTAAAGCTGTCTCAAGTTTTTCCATTGTTGCGTATTCATTAAATTCTTTTGGGAAATCATCAGATATATCAGTATAAGATGCTCTATCACTATTTAATATTTCCCCATTTTGATCTGTTGGTCCAAAAAAGAATTGTTTGACGGCTTCTTTGGCCTCTGCTAAGATGTTGGGGTTAAGTATACTTACCATACAGCCAATTATAAGTAGAGTGAAGGCGACTCTTTTTACTACTTTGAAACTATTTTTTTTCTGTTTGTGATTTACAATTTGATCAAATAGTATATATTTGTCGTTATCAGATAATTTGATTTTAAGCATTGCTTCTTTATACTCGTTCATATGATTCCTCCTTCTCAAATCGTTCTTTCAAAATATATTTTGCTTTACTAAGTCTTGATCGTAAAGTTGATGAACTTATATTTTGAATTTTAGAAATTTCTTCTATTGTGTAACCTTCATAATAATGAAGATAAATGATATCTTTATATTTAGTAGGAAGTTGTAATATACATGATAGTAAATATTGATCATGATGATTATTGATTCCAAAGAATTCTTCTAAATTAGGAATGTCACTTTTACGTTTGTTCCATACTTTTCTCAATTGATCTTTACAGTAGTTGATGGATACACGGATAATCCATGCTTTTTCATGTTCATCAGAAGTGAATTCTATATCTTTTTCTATTAGTTTAACAAAAATATCTTGTACACCATCTTTGGCATCAGCCTCATTTTTTAAAAAAAGAAAACAGATTCGAAAAACCATATCAACATGTTGTAAATATAATCTTTTTATTTGCTCATTACGGTTACTCATATTAACTCCTTTCACTTATCATACGATTGAACAAGGGGATTTGTCCATTTCTTATTAAGTATTTTTCACAGGTGTATAAATACTGGTCAAAGACTTTCTTTGAAAATATAAATACGCTATAATATATGAGTTAAGGAGTTTGTATGGTTAATATAATTGCTTCTCCATATAGAATGGATGATATTATAAATTTAAAACAAGCAGGAGCTACAACAATTGTTGCAGGAACTGATTTTTTTAGTGTTCGTAGTGTTTCGCATTTTAAGCAAGAAGAGTTAAAAGAAATGAAAAAGATTTGTGAAGTACAACATTTAAATTTATATGTATTAGTAAATCGGTTTTTTGTGGAAAATGAGTTGGAAGCATTACGTGAATACTTGAAGTATTTGAAAGCTATTGATGTAGATGGTATTTACTTTACGGATATAGGGGTATTGTATGAGGCGAAGCAATTAGGGATAGAGAATAAACTAATATATAATCCAGAGACAATGCTTACAAATTCGCTGGATATTCAAGAATATTTAGATTTAGGAATAAAAATGGCGACTATTTCCAAGGAAATAACTTTGGAAAATATGTTGGAAATAAGCAAAAAAGTTCGTGGTGAATTAGAAGTAATCATTCATGGAAGATTAAATATGATGCATTCTAAAAGAATGTTGCTTACAAATTATATGAAATTTTTAAAGAAAGATATAAACTTACATAATGATTTTTCATTATATTTGATGGAAGAGAAGCGAGATGAACATCTTCCTATAGTAGAAGATGACGAAGGAACGCATATTTATACAGGGTTTACACTTGCATCATTTGAAGAAGTTCATGATTTTATTGAAGCAGGTATTTTAAACTTGCGTATTGAATCGATGTTTTTATCAATAGATGATGTATGTCAGATTATTAAAGATTATCGTTATGTGATAGAACATCCCCGTGAGGGTAGGAAAATATACAAAGAGTATGAGGAAAAATATGTAACGCAAAATATAACAAAAGGTTTTATGTATAAGAAGACAGGAGTGACAAAATGAAAAAGGTAGAATTATTAGCTCCTGCTGGGGATTTAGAAAGATTAAAGACAGCTATTCGTTATGGTGCTGATGCGGTATATATAGGAGGAAAGAAATTTTCACTTCGCTCTCGTGCTTCTAACTTTGATATTCCAGATATCGAAGCAGGGGTGGAATTTGCTAAAGAATATGGAGCACATGTGCATGTGACAGTGAATATGATACCTCATGAAGAAGATTTAGATGGATTACGTGAATATTTATTGGAGTTAGAACGTATTGGCGTTACAGCAATTATCGTAGCTAGTTTAAGTATTATGAACTTAGCTAAAGAGGTGGCACCTAAATTGGAAGTCCATGTATCTACTCAACATTCTTCAACCAATAGTAGTGTTATAAAATTTTATGAATCGTTAGGTATGAATCGGGTAGTTTTGGCTCGTGAATGTACGCTTGAGGATATTAAGGCAACAATGGAGCAAGCCAATCTTCCTGTAGAAGCTTTTATTCATGGAGGAATGTGTGTTTCTTATTCAGGACGTTGTACACTTAGTAATAATATGACTGATCGTGATGCGAATCGTGGTGGATGTGCACAGAGTTGTCGATGGAAATATCGCTTGTTTAAAGATGATCAACCACTTCATGATGAAGAGAAGCTCTTTTCGATGAGTAGCAAGGATTTATGTGCAATAGAATATGTACCTGCTTTGATTGATGCTGGGGTTTCTAGTTTTAAAATTGAAGGAAGAATGAAATCGCAATATTATTTAGCAACGATTGTTCGTACATACCGCATGTTGATTGATGAATATTATGCTAAGGGAGAAGTATCACCTGCACGGATTGCATTTTATCGTGATGAATTATCAAAAGCTGAAAATCGCAGAACAGCAAATGGATTTTATGCAGGGCACCCCAAAATGCAAGATCATCTATATGGAATTAATGGTTCAGGGGTTTCACAAGAATTTATAGCTTATGTTTTGGACTATGATGAAGCAACAAAGATTGCAAAATTGGAAGTTCGTAATAATTTCGCAAAAGGAATTCAAGCAGAAGCATTTGGACCAGATACAAAGAATACGAACTTCATTGTGGATATGTTATATAATGAAGATGGAGAAATTGTTGAAGTTGCAAGAAATCCAATGGATATTTTATATACGAAAATTGATATAAAGATTAAAAAACATGATATGATTAGAAAGATTATAGATAAACGTGAAAAGATATATTAGGAGGTAACATATGAAACTTAAAAATAGTTTCTTTTATACAATCAGAGAAGATGCAAAAGATGAAGAAAGTGTAAGTGGTAATTTATTAGTACGAGCTGGAATGATTAAAAAGAGTAGTGCAGGTATTTATATTACGATGCCAATGGGAAAACGAGTAATTTCAAAGATTGAAAATATTGTTCGTGAAGAAATGAATGCAACAGGAGCACAAGAGCTTCATATGCCAGCTCTTATTTTAGAAGAAGTCTATGAGAACAGTGGTAGACGTGAGGCATTTGGGTCTAATATGTTTTCATTAAATGATCGCTATAATAAGAAGTATGTGCTAGGTCCAACCCATGAAGAATTATTTGCGGCAGCGGGAATGATGCATGGGAAGTCATATAAAGATTTTCCTTACAATCTATATCAGATTCAAACGAAATATCGTGATGAAACAAGACCACGATATGGATTGATTAGAACACGTGAATTTACGATGAAAGATGCATATTCTTATGATTTAGATTTAGATGGATTACATACATCTTATATGAAGATGTATAATGCATATAAAAATAGTTTTGATCGAATGCATTTAGATTATAAAATTGTGAAAGCAGATACTGGTGCAATGGGTGGACTGTTAAGTGAAGAGTTCCAAGCAATCTGTGATATTGGTGAAGACGTAGTGGTTTTATGTGACCATTGTGATTTCTCTAGTAATTTAGAGATTACAGAAGTGGTACTTCAAAATGAACCATCACAGGAAGTAGAAAAAGAAATAGAAATTGTAGAGACACCAAATGCGAAAACGATTGAAGAAGTGGCAGCCTTTTTCGGGAAACCAAGTGAAGCATTTGTGAAGACATTAATTTATAAAGTAGATGGTGAGCTTTATGCATTTTTATTAAAAGGTTCACGTGAATTAAATGAAACAAAAGTATTAAAACTGCTAGAGGCGAATGAAATGGAACTTGCATCCTTTGATGAAGTGAGTGAAATCACTGGCGCAAAAGTAGGGTTTGCAGGTCCTGTAGGATTAAATATAAAGATTATTATGGATAATGAAGTTGCTCAAATGAAGAATTTTATTACTGGAGCAAACAAAAGTGATCATCACTATAAGAATGTAAACTTAAAGGACTTTGATCCTTATAAAGTAGCAGACATCGTTAGCGTACAAGAAGGCGATGTTTGTCCAACTTGTGGAGGCAAGTTAAAATTTGCAAGAGGTATTGAAGTTGGAAATACATTTAAATTAGGAACAAAATATGCAGAAAGTATGGATTTTAAATATTTAGATAATGAAAATAAGCTTAAGCCTGTAGTTATGGGTTCTTATGGTATTGGGATCGAGAGATGTATGGCAGCAATTGTTGAACAATATCACGATGAAAATGGAATTGTTTGGCCAATGAGTGTTGCTCCATACCAAGTAGAAATTGTTTTGGTAAATGTAAAAGATGAGATACAGACACAATTAGCAAATAAGCTTTATGATGACTTTACTGCAGCAGGTATTGAAGTTTTACTTGATGATCGTGATGAGCGAGCAGGAGTGAAATTCAAAGACAGTGAACTGATTGGAATACCATTGAGAATCACAGTTGGAAAGCGTGCTAACGAAAACATTGTTGAAGTTAAAGAGCGAATAAGTGAAAAAGAAGAAATCGCAGTGGATGATTTATTGTCATATATAAATAAGAAAATAATGGATGCATAAAAACTTGTAAATATACAAGTTTTTATTTGCTCTATAGAATATTTGAATAAGATGTAAACGGATACAAAATGAATAAATAAAGATATTTAAATAATAATAAATATATGATAAACAAAGGGTTATATTCAAAAATGTAAATTGTTTCATAAAGATTTAAGAAAAAATTTTCAATTAATTCTTTTTTTAATTCTGCTTTTGTAGTACAATAATCGTAATGATTTTTTAAGAGGAGGTACATAAATGAAAGAAAAGTTATATTTGCAAGATAATGTCGCTATCATGAATTTTGATTTAGCTTATCCTTCCAACATGGAAGAATTGGTTGGTTCTAAGACATTAGGTACATTTGTGGTTAAATATTTAAAATATTTGGAAGCAAGAGATCCTGAATTATATAGTTGGATTACAAATGGATATAGTGTTAATGAAACATGTAAATCTTTGTCAAAAGTATTTAGACAGTTAATGGTAATGTCACCAGATGAAATTGATGATTATTATTTAACAGATAGCAAAAAATTGTTGGAGTTTGTTGAGGGGATTTATAATTATTGGAAATCTCATCAAAGATTCTCAATTACAAGACAACGGTACAGTGGAAAAAATGCAACTCCTTTTGTAATGGCCGATTCGACTTTTAATACGACACTTCGTAGTGCGTATCGTAGACTTGAGCAAAAACTACAAGGAAGAAAGAATGGTGTTTTCCGTCAGTTGCAAGCAGGTACAAATGCAGCAATTTCAGCATATCGACCAAGAAATTTTCCTTTATCTGAGAAATATGAAAAATTATCTGGAATTTCAATGATTGAATCAGTAATGCTTAGAACACCAATGATTTTATCAACAAAGTCTAACAAACGTACAGGTATGTTTGAAGAAACAAAGAAAAATCCAATTGAATATTTTACAGGAGATAAAGACACTTGGTTCTGTTATCCAGCAAAAGTAGGTAATTTATTGATTAACATTTATTTCCACCGTGATTTTATGTGTAGTGGTGTTTCATTAGCAAACTTATTTGAATTAGCCTCTGCTGAGGAATGTTGTGAAAAACCAGATGCAATCGTTTTGTTTGCAAATGAAGATAATAAAGATGAAACGGTTTTCTATTATGATGAAGAAGAAGAAATTTATGTAGGAAGTATTTCTTATAATGAAAAAGTTGAATATTTTGGATATATGAAAAAGATGACTTTAACACTTCATAATCTTGCGATGATGAGACGTGGATGGTTACCAATTCATGGTGCGTTTATCAACATCACATTATATGATGGAAAACGTAAAGGAATCATGTTAATGGGTGATTCTGGAGCTGGGAAATCAGAATCAATTGAAGCATTAAAGGCTTTAGGTAATGATGTAATTAAAGATATTGAGGTTGTGTTTGATGATATGGGAACAATTCATATTGAAGATGGTGTTCCATATGGACAAGGTACGGAAATAGGGGCATTTATTCGTTTAGATGATTTAGATCCAGGAACTCCTTATCGTGATATGGACCGTTCTATCTTCTTTAATCCAGATGTATTAAATGCAAGGGTAATAACACCGGCAGCGCCATATAGTGTAATTTCAAAAAATCATGAAATTGATTTATTCTGTTATGCTAATAATTATGATAAAGATTTGGGAATGCGCAAAATTGATGATATGGAAGAAGCAAAACCAATTTTTGTTGAAGGAAAACGTATGGCAAAAGGAACAACTCAAGAAGTTGGTTTATCAACAACATATTTTGCTAATCCATTTGGACCAATGCAGGAACAAGATGTTTGTGATCCAATCATTAATGAAGTATTTGATTGTTTAAAAGCTAATGGAATCTATATTGGTGAGATTTTCACACATTTAGGTCTTGACCGTAATGACCGTGATGGAATCAATGTAGCAGCTCAAAAACTGTTAGAATTTATTCAAGAAGGATAAGCGTTCATTTTGAACGCTTTTTTATTTTGTATTAAAAAAACATCCTCAAGGTAATGTTTTCTTGCGAGGATGTTTAATTATTATTAAGATACATGCGGAAACAAGCCAAAATACTACAATATAAGGAATGAAAAATAAAAGGTATAAAAAAGCCATACCTACGAGTGTTAATAAAAAACCCGTGAGAATATTTAGCTCAACATTTTTAAAAAGTTGCATCGTAATAGGCATTAAGATATCATCTAAAATCCATGGTGTTAGGGATTCCCAGAAAAGTTGATAATAAAGAAAAGCACCAACTATAAATAGTATTATAGCAATCCCAATGATATGTTGTAATTTAAGTTTCATACGCGCCCCTTTTTATGCTTATCTATATAAGTATATCACATACAGTAAGATAAATTAATGGTTCATCAAGTTATATATTATTGCGTAAATTGAAAAAGTAAATTCCAGTTAAAAGAAAAGAAATGGAAGTAAGACAGAGAAACAACATCCAGTTCTTTTTATTATGTCGACTTCCAGT
>NZ_JAQFIQ010000060.1 GCF_029504745.1 Breznakia sp. PF5-3
ATGTTTAATCGTCTTTATAGGAATGTCATACCTCGCAGCAATTGTTGAAGTACTCACACCAGAATCTTTTTCTAAAACAATCTTCTTTTTAATTTTGTTAGTCAACTTCATAAGAAAAACCCCCTTTGTTAGTTTATTGTCTAACTTTGGGGGTTCACATCATTTAGTAGACCTTTTCTATTACATTGTTATTCAGCTTTTTTGCGTGTATAATAAGCAATTCCAAACATTCCAACTAGCAATAAGACAAAGTACAATGAAATGTTTGTTGTATCACCTGTTTGAGTTCCTGCATTAGGTGATGTACTTGGCTTTTTAAACGTTGCATAATCTTCTTTTGATAGGATATTAACTTTAATTTTAATCGTCATGTTTGTATCTCCATCTAGATATCCTAAAGCTTCATAATTACCTATGCGATTAAAATTAACTGCATCGTATTTCCAATCTGTCACATTTACATCCTTACTCGATCCATCAGAATATAATGCAACCACTTTTTTATTTAAACTTTTAAATGCAGTAGTAGCATCACTACCAACAGGAAGATTTAATGTTATAGTTTTTGGTTCTGTGCCTACAAAAACAACACTTTTTTTAACAATAACTTTAATTTTAGCCTTTGGTAATTCCTCTTGATTACTTTGTGTAGAATCAACTAATGTTCCCACTATTTCATATTCACCTTCGACATTTAAATTAACCTTATTTAAATCCCAATTGATATCTGTTAATCGCCTAACATCATCATCTTGACGGACAATAACTTGGTTAGGTAATGTTGCTTCAATATCAGATAATGTCGTAGTACTTCCTAACTCAACATAGATATCTTCAAACATCGATTCAATTGCTACAATTTTACCTTCACTTGTTAAATACACATCATTGAAGAATGAATTTGAGCGATATGTCACAAGTCCAAAGTATCCTCCATCAAATCCTGAGTTTTCTTGAACCCCTGCTAAAGTCCCATCGATATAAAATGATAATTTCCCTTTACCATCATATTCAACTTTAATTGCAAATTCTTTTTTCGCTTTTTCTTCAACACTCAACGCTCTTTCTACACTCCAGTTTTGACCACCCGTATTTTTAAAGAGCTTTGTAATGCCAGCTGTTTTATCAATATTTACACAATACCAATGTGATGCAGGGTTTTCAATATCTTTAACACCAAAAACCAAACCTCCTGCTTGCCCACTATCTAATATCAATGTTCCTTCATAAACAAAAGGCTTATCTTTTGATAAATAGGTATCGCTCAGATAGAAACTATCTCCAGCACCAGCATTTTTACCATAAAGACCAAATTCATCTTTTTCCCAGCTACCGCCCTTTGTTCGCCAATCAAGTAAATTCGTATCAAATATTCGCTCAATTGCTTTTACTTCTACCTCACGTTTAATTGCATTTGATTGGGTTGTAGCAGCAATTTTATAAGTTCCTTTTGCTTTCGCTTTGAATACTATATATCCTTCTTGTTGATCCATTACTTCTAACTTATCATCATAATCCCAAGTTACTTTCTTATTCGTTGCTGAATTTGGATATACATTTGCACTTACAGTAAACACTTCACCAACTTCAACCTTTTCTGGTGATGCCAAAGATAAGATGGTTGGTTCACTTCCCGTTGAACCATTTGCTTTCCCTGTATACATAGATTTCATATCGTATACTTTTAATTCATCTACTTTTACATCTCCATCCACAACAAATAACTCCATACCGATACTATCCATATCAGGGAAACATAAATCACTAATATTCGCTTCCCCATCATTTCCATAAGTTTCAATTACACCATTATCTACAAGCGCACGAAGTTTAATCTTATTTCCTTCCATTGGATATAACTCCCAACTGATAACTTCATTATAAACCGGTCCTGATGAAGCTTTATCAAGTACCATTAAATTGGTATCTCGATTATACTTAAGAACTGTTTTTTGACCATTTCCAGTACGCAAATTAAAGCCAAACTCTTTTGCACTTCCTAATGTGAAAGTAGCTTCAATATCATATGTTTGCCCTGTTACATTTTGTAGTATATTTGTATCTTTTGAACTTACTGTTTTATTTTTAACTTCATACAATAACGTATCTCGATATGCATCTACTTCCTCTACAGGATTATGCACTAACATATATTCCCCATTTACTTTACGTAATGTAATTTCTGTCCCAACTGATTGAAATCCATTATATCGCTTATCTGGGAATGTTCCAGGTGCTGAATAATCTTGTAACCAACTTACTAAAATGCGACGATCTTGACCACTTCCATCATTGTAGAAACTTTGCCCTGCATACATATATGTGCGTCCGGTAGGTGAAGGAAGTCGATATGTTTCACTGATGAAATTGTAACCACCAGCTTCTGTTTTCTTTAAATCTCCAATTACATAAAATTCACTACTTCCATTATATACCCATTTTGTTTCTCCAGTCCCTTCGACTACAAGCGGGAACAAATCGGGACACTCTGAATGCAATTCACTACCATCTGGATATGTGAAATCTTGTTCGTGTTGCCAATTTTTTAAATCATCAGATGAGAACAATCTTCCTCGTCCTCCTGCAACAACCATCAACCATTTCCCATCATATTTAAATACTTTAGGATCACGGAAATCCCAACCATATGGTGTTCCTATATTACTAATTACAGGATTTCCATCATATTTTGTCCAAGTGACACCATGATCTTTTGAATAAGCGATACTTTGTTGTTGTACACTTCCAGCATGAGTAAACATTGCTACCAATTTTGACTCTCCTGGTTTATTGTCACTAAAGAATCCTGATGTATTATCTTCATCTACAACACATGACCCTGAGAATATTGCTCCTAACTCATCCATTGGTATTGCCACTGGCATTTCTTCCCAACTCATCAAATCATTGGATACAGCATGTCCCCATGTTTGAGAACCCATATGTCCTACTTGAGGACTATATTGATAAAACATATGCCAGTTTCCATCACTTGGATCATATACCAATCCATTTGGATCATTCATAAAATTAATCTCTGGAGAGAAATGGAATTGTGCACGTTGAGCTTCTCTTGCCATATCTTCTACATTTGATTTACGTGTAAGTTTTACTAAGATAGTTCTTTCGATATCATCTTTCTTCACTACTACATATAAATTACTTTCCCCGACTGGTACATCAATATTAGTACTTGCAACTCCACTAGTAAGCGGTTTTTTATCAACAATGGTATTTCCTTTTGCATCAACTAATGAATAAAATAAATCATTATCACTGGATGCTTTTATTTTTATTGATTCACTTTTTCTTGGAATATAACCAGCATAAGCAATTGTATCTTCATTAAATTCAGGAGTTAAAATAACATCATCACCAAGCAATTCTAATCCTGTTAGTTTAGGATAATTACTTGCTGTAATTGGTGTTTGTTTTACATTTTGATATACAACTGTACTATTCCATGTTAACAGTCCAAAACGCCCTGATTGATAATCGTTATCTGTTCCTGCTATCAATAAAAGATCATCTACATAATATTGAAAAGTATTTCCTACTGCAATAACTTTTATGTGGAATGTCTCTTTATCTGCATTTGGTAAAGTTGCTGAACCTACATTCGCTCCACTTGGAAATTTGAATAAGCGCAAAGACTTATCAGCGCGATTGATATTCGCTACATAAGATTTTCTAACATCATCTTTATCAGCTCTAAAAAGTAGTGCCGCTGCTCCACTGTCTCCAACCTTTACATCTGCTTCATAAATAAAGTCATTTCCTTCACTATCTGATATTGCGAAATTATCACCATTACCAGAAGATAGTAATCCAGCATTTGATGTCACCCAAGATCCATTCATTCCTCTTAGATTTGATAAATTAGTTATAAAATTATTTTCCAATTCACGATATCTAGTCACATCAATGTTTTTAAAATTCGCTGTTGCATTCCATGTAAGCAACCCCAAATATCCTCCCACATAACGACCAGCAAAGTCCTTCTTCATTTCATAGTCAACTTTTTGATCATTAATCGTGATGATAAGTTCTTTATTATCATTAACCGTTACTTTTGTTTTTAGTGGTTGTGTTGTATCGATGCCACTAAGTACCTTACATTTTTCAATTACACCATCACCTAGTCCACCAGAACCATCTTGGAATAATTTAATATAAATATCTGCACTTTCTGCATTTCCATCACGACTAATCTCTAATCCAAAGAAAGTACCAATATTTTTATAATCTTTATTCGTTGCCCCAAAAATTAAAGCAGCACTTGTATCTAACAATTCAATATCCGCTTCATAATCAAACGTATATGCTGCTAATTCTGATATTGCATGGTTGTTACCACCTGTATTATGCAACTTATATCCTTTATTTATAACTTCAACATTCGTTCCTTTTAAATTCGTCAATTCATAAAAATGTTCGCCACTGTCTGCTGTAATCTTTAAATTCGTCATGCTTGTAAAAACAATAGCTAGTGAAAACATTATTTTGAATACTCTGTCCAAATATGATTTTTTCTTCATATTCCCTCCTTGTATTTTAATATAAATAATTATCCTCATCCATACACTGCTATACATGTCTACCTTAAAGTATTGAACGATACCTCCTCTCTATAACATTAAGTGCTTTCTCAGCATTATCATACCGCCAAAACATTCACAGAACAATTGACAATCGTACCAATTTATTATTAACATTTGCAATAAAAATATTATATTTATGAAACATAAAAAAAGATTGCCGAAGCAATCATTTTTAGTTCTATTATTTTTTATTTAGCAATTGAAAGTTTTACTTCAATCTTCTCACTCATATTATCAAACTTTATATAATAGTCTCCATTTCCATCATATATAAAATGCATGAGCGTATCTACAGAAGCTCCACTACGTAGTGAATCTGTACCTGCAGTCCATGCTACATCATCATCAAAAAAGGCACTGACATCATCAAGTGTAGATCCTGAAGTTCCATAAACTTTATAATAAAACATATTCAATCCATTTGTATCATCGCTTGTATTGGTTATCTTAACTGGTACAATAGCAACTTCTGAACCATTCAAGTCCGAATATTGATTATCTATCGTTGCAAATGTAACTGGTTCGCTAAATACAATTTCTAAACCATCAAACTCTATTACATCACCATATGTAAGTTCTTTTTTCTCTTCTTTCTTTGTTTCTTCTTGTTTCTTATCTTCTTTATCTGTATCAGCATCATCAACTGTACACCCTACTGCTACAAAACCTAATACAAATACAACCAATATACTCATTATCTTTTTCATCTTTTCTCCTCCTCTAGTTGCATTATATAAAAATGAAAAAGATATTTGGTATGCTTATAGCATACATACTTTATGTTAGTATATTAGCGATACTCATAATCACAAAAATTCCTCCCAATAACATTGTAAACCAAATAAAAACCTTGCCGATCAATCTAAATCTTTTGAAAAAATTAAATCGATCAACATCTAAATAATTCGTAACAAATATAACCGTTAAACCAAGCATATAAATAACTTCCACTTTGGTAACAATCATTTCAGAAAGCGTTGTATCACCTGTGTTCTCAATAAAAGCAATAATAAAAATAAGAAAAAGATACGACAAGGTTCCTACCAACATGTGAAAGCCATTATTTGTTCGAAACCCTGGTAATGTATATTTTGATTTATTTTGTTTTATCATCATTAAATCATTCCTTAATTTTTGTAAATTACTATAACGAAAATCAGGATCAATTTTTGTACACTTTAATACAATGCTACGAAATCTCGTAATTGTAAGATCAACACTTGCTAAAGAACCCGTACACATTTCATTCAATATATTACCAAATGCATATATATCACTCTTCTCATTACTCGATGCAAAACCATATTGCTCAGGAGCAGCATATCCTACACTCCCCAAAATTCTAGTATCTCGTGATTTATCAATGGATATTTTCTTTGCAATATCAAAATCAATAATCTTTACTATATTTTTCACCACAATAATATTTTCTGGTTTCAAATCACGATGAACAATCTTATGCTTATGCAACTGAGCCAAAGCATCTACAATTTGAATCGCGTAATCCGCAATCACCTCGTTAAATGATAATGGTATTGTTTCGCGTAACGTTTGCCCATCCAAATATTCTTCAATCACTTCAAATCCGCCTACAATCTCATTGATTTCATAAATTTTTGGAAAATGATCTATGGGTAAATATTTTAACCTTTCATATATATCCCGGTTTTCATGCTGAAAAAACTGTTTTCGTACAAACCGTTTTTCTTTACTTTCAACAACTTCAATACGTTTAAACTCACTATCAAGTAACGTATCTTTAAGGATATAAGTTTTTTCCATATCGCAACCATTATAGCATAATAAAACCAATTATGATGTATGCTTTTAGCACACAGGTTTGTCGTTGTCATTTCATTTTTTTCATTATATGATGATGTTGGTGATAGAATGAGAGAAAAGAAAACAAGTGATCTAGAACAAATTCTAAAACATGCATCACACCAAGAATTAAAAAATTATATGAATCAAATCAATGATATTAGTTTTATTGAATATTTTGCCTGTTTATTAAAGAAATATAACATGAGCAAGGGTGAAGTTATCAATAAGACAAACATTGATCGTACATATGCTTATCAAATACTTCAGGGAAGAAAACATGGTAGCAAAGATAAAATTTTTCAATTGGCTTTAGGTTTAAAATGCTCGCTGTATGAATGTAATACATTATTACAACTAAATGATAAATCAAAGCTTTACCCCAAGCGAAGAAGAGATAGTATTCTCATTTTTGCTCTTGAATCAAAAATTAATGTTTTCGAAACAAATGAACTTCTTGTTGAATTCCAAGAAGACATCTTACAATAAAAACAAGACAATTGACATTGTCTTATTTTTTTATGATTCCTACCATCTCTAATAGATATTTAGCATTTGTTGTCGTAGCCATACCTTTTTTTATTTTATAATCAAAAAATATTTTTTCATCTTTATATGTCTCTGAAAAATGATAATTTTTACTGTGGATATCTTGATCGTTTTCTAAATCACAGAGTTCAAAATCATGTGTCGTTACACAGGTGATACTATGATCATTTGATAATTGACGTATTGTTTCGGTTGCCCCGAGAATACGATCTTTTGAATTCGTTCCTTTAAATATTTCATCAATTAATGCCAACATTGGCTTACCGGTATGGTTGAATTCAATAATCTCTTTTATTCTCAATAATTCAGCATAGAAAGTAGATATTCCTTCACTGACATCATCCTCAATGCGCATGGATGTAAACAATTGCATAAGTGAGATTTTATAAGAATTAGCTACAACTGGTGCTCCAGCATATGCCAATACTGCATTAAGTCCAATAGTACGTAAAAAGGTTGTTTTTCCAGACATATTAGACCCTGTGATTACACAAGATTCATGAAATACTTTGAAGTCATTATCAATTGCATCTTGTTCATTGATAAGCGGATGACTTACCGCCTTCATATCAAGTTCACAAGAACCATCTATAACTTCTGGGAAACAATATTCATCTTTTACCTTAGCGATTGTAGACAAGCTCAAAATAGCTTCTATCTCAGCTAATGATGAAAACCATGTAGGCAATTGGCTTGCATACCTCATATGCCATCCTGCTACTTTTTCAACACAATGAAAATCCCACAAAAACAATCCACTTACTAAAATATAAGCTAAGATATTTTTACGCATTTTCAAAAGATCACTCACTTTTGATAATTCCTTAATTCCTTTGGTAGCACCTTTTTCACCATTCCATGTTTGTTGCAAAGAAAGTAAATATGGATCTTCAAACATTTCATTTTCAAGGGTAGCAAATATTTTTTCATAAATTGACAAACTTTCTTGCAATGCAAATACAGGTTGTAAGATAGGATTATTTTTCCCATGAAAAGCAAACGTTAAAATTAATTGCAAAACAAAAACCACCTCTATTACAACCATAAAAAGAACATTACTAAACAGAATAAAACAAAGAATAGCACCCATCAAAATAGCAGGTAAAATCCACTTTAAATACTTCATAATAGAATTATTATTTCCTGCTGTTGTAGTTAACTCTTGAAACGCATCAAAAATTTTATTACTCTTCATTGTCTTATTCGCTAAACAACCCAAAGTTTCTAAATGAATACCAAAATCAACTTTATCAACACATTCGCTAACTGCTGCTTGACGTTTGTTAATAACCTCAGCTCTTTTAGGCATTGCCGTTAGCCAATTAGCCAATTGCTTTTTTCCATCCTCACTAAACGCTACATTTATATACTGATATAAAGAAGCCTTTCCAAAAATATCCAAATCATATCCTGGAGGATATTTTTCATCCAAATACACTTCTCCATTTTCAATAAAATTTTTCCATCCATTTTGCATACGTTCCATATACCTTTGAAGTACTTCTAACCTCGTCTTCGCATATTGAATATCATATTTAATAACATCATGCTTCTTTACAAGCCATAGAAAAACTAGCAATCCAATGGCAGCACCTATATATCCCAAATAATGATACTCCATTCCGACATACAAAAAAAACAAAACAAATAAAAAGTCAAGCATTCGTATAGAAGATAACTTTTTCGATTCCGTTTCTAACTTCGTTAATTTTAATTCTATTGCTTTGCTTTCATCTTGATATTTGTTTTGTTTCATAAGTTCCTCTTTCCTAGCATATTGTATCATAATAAAAAATTAAAATTTATATATTTCCTAATGTATAACTGCAACAATCCAAAAACAAATAGCTGTAATAAATGATAAAGGGGTCATAACATATTTTTCTTTCTTACTATCAGAACAGAAATTCATAATTGTATTTATTGATAAATATATCGCAAAGAAGAAACACGATCCATTTGCTACCATCTCTGGAAGACCTATTGAAAAAAGCTTACCAACTTGTAGAATTGACAAAATTGCAAACCCTTGTATCACAAATGAAATACCACTCATAATTCGCATTTTAAATGGTAATACACGATACTTTCCACCTAATGTAAATTCACCAAGTGGTGCACCTAATGTAACCAATAAAGTCAACAGTGCAATACCACCAAAGATAATTGCTCCAATAATTGCTGCCATATATACCCTCCATATATTCTATTGTTTTAGTTTATCAAATATAATCAAAAAAATATAGCCTTACTATAAAGTAAGACTATATTAAAGTATATTTTATTCACCAAACCATTTTTTAATCAGTTCGTCTAATTCACCATCTTTTTTCATTTGTTTGATTGCTTTATCAAAATCCGCTTTGATTTTTGAACCTTTTTTAAAGGCAATCGCATTACCTGCAAGATCTGCCCCTTCTTCTAATACATAATATTCAAGGTTGTCATTTTTTTGCATCAGCTCTGTAGCAACTGCTTTTTCCACAATCATCAAATCAATTACATCATTTTCCAATTCTTGTGCTAATGATGTATAATCTTTTAACTTTTCAAATGTTAAATCATAATCATCTGCAATCGCATCAACAACCGTTTCTTGAACTGTACCCATTTGAATACCAACCTTTTTCCCTTTTATATCCGCTGTTGTTTTTAATCCACTATCCTTTTTCACCAATACTACATTTTGCATTTCTTCTGATGTATAGTATAGCTCTGAGAAATCAACTTGTTTTGATCTATCTGATGTAGGTGTCATACCTGCAATTGCAGCTTGTCCTTTGTCTGTTTTAATAGAATCAATAATCGCATCAAAGTCAATATCTTCCCATTTGATTTCATACCCAGCAATTTCAGCAGCCCGATTCATCACATCGATATCAAACCCATATAAATCTCCATTTTCATCAACCATTTCATATGGTGGGTATCCTGAGTTTGTAAATACTGTAATCGTTTTATCATCCCCAGAATCAGACTCTCCACAACCTACTAATAACAATCCACACACTAACATTAAACTTAATATTTTTTTCATTTCTTTCTCCTCCTGTTATATCATATTCGCCAAAAAGGCTTTCGCTCTTTCACTTTTTGGATTTTGGAAAAACTCTTTCGCTGGGCTACATTCTTCAATTCTTCCTTTATCCATATAGATTACATAATCTGCAACTTCTTTTGCAAAGTTCATTTCGTGGGTTACAACAATCATCGTCATTCCCGTATGATTCAAACTTTGTAGTACTCGCAATACATCACTTGTCATTTCAGGATCCAAAGCACTTGTTGGTTCATCAAACAAAAGTACTTCAGGGTCCATTGCCAATGCTCTAGCAATTGCACAACGTTGTTTTTCCCCACCACTCAATTGATGAGGATACGCATCTGCTCGATGATCCATACCTACTTTTTTCAAGAGTGACATCGCTACTTCATCAGCTGATGCCTCATCCATCTTTTTCACCTTGCGCAACGCATACGTAATATTTTTCAATACTTTCATATGCTCAAATAAATTAAAATTTTGAAATACCATTCCCATTTTTTCACGAACTTTTGTTAAATCTGTTTTGGGTGCATTTACTTCAATATCATTAAAGTAAATCTTTCCACTTGTAGGTTCTTCTAACATATTTAAACATCGAATAAACGTAGATTTCCCACCGCCACTAGATCCAATAATCGCATACGTCTTTCCATCTTCAAAGACAAAGTTGATGTCAAATAGAACTTTTACGCTCTCACTATAATTTTTATATAAATGCTCTACTTTAATCATACTTTAACCTCTTTTCTATCGCTTTTCCAATAAAACTCAAGATTTTATTCATTACATAATATGCTACAAACACAATAAGCAACGGTTCAAATGTGTTATATATAGAATTTTTCACTGTTTGAAATTTATACATCATATCCGCTACACCAACGATTGAAACTACGGAAGTTTCCTTTGTCAATGTTATAAACTCATTGATTACTGCAGGTAATACTTTTCGAAATGCTTGAGGAATAATAATATCTTTTGCAATGTCTTTATTCCCTACTCCTAGAGCTCTCGCTGCTTCAATTTGTCCCTTATCGATTCCATCTACACCAGCACGCATGATTTCCGCAAGATACGCTCCAGAATTAAGCGAGAAAATCAAGATACAACTAAATATTTTACCAATTACCAAACCTTTAAATAGACTTGGAATTCCAAAATAGAAAAAATACAATTGCACATATACAGGGGTTCCTCTAAAAATATCAATATATGCTTCTGTAATCCATTTCGTAACTTTTGTCCATCGTCGCAATAAAACACTTACCAACCCAATCACTGTTCCAAAAAATGCTGCAACAAGTGAAATCAATAATATAACTGGTATTCCTGATAGTATATATTGCCAAAACTTTTCAATGATTTCAATATTGAAATTCATACATTTCCTGGTATATTAGAAATGACTTATCTAAGTCTCTAATATACACTCCTTTCTTTCTTAAATTTATTCATAATTTTTGTTAGAATTGAATCGT
>NZ_JAQFIQ010000061.1 GCF_029504745.1 Breznakia sp. PF5-3
CCCTTATCCATTCTTGACTCGCCTTATGTGATTCGTATTCCTCGGGTCGGTAGTTTGCACTCCAACTTCCTTCAGATTCCACCTCGCGATGGACATCCTTGTCTTCGGCTACGGGTTAGCGACTACACCCCCCACAGTGGACTTTCACCACTAGATATATGCCATGCCTAGCACACCAAACAAAAAGATACTTCATTATTTTGAAGTATCTTTATCTTTTGGTTTCTTTTTATCTTTCAAAAAGACAAAATGAATAAAGGCAAAAAATAGAAACGCTAAAATGAATTTTAGTCCTCTATCCAATACAAACCTCATTACTGGCGTATCAAAATCAATCAAACTATCCCCTCCTTACGGAACAATTATATCATACATAATCTAAATTTCTAAAAGAAAAGTGCCTTCAAAATATTGGTTTCGAAGACACTTATATATACTTAATTTAGATTCATTATGCAATTTTTTCTAAAAGCATATTTGCACATTCAATTTGGTTAGGAATATTTCCATTTTCATCTTTAATACGCCAAATATCTGGTGTGATTTCATCCGCTACAACCACTTTACCACTTTCATCATAACCAAGTTCTATTTTAAAATCAATTAGTGTATATCCCATTGTATCTAATTCATTTCTTAACACTTCCCCAACCTTTACTAACAATGCTAAAGCTTCGTCATATTGACCAGGTTTCAGCATTCCCTTTAAAAGACACAATCTTTCACTAATAAGTGGATCACCTTGTTCATCATCTTTTAATGTAACTTCTAAGTACGGTGGTTCAAAAGGAATTCCTTCTTCCAATGTGAAACGACGACACATACTTCCTGCTGTAAAATAACGCAATACAAACTCTAATGGTGGAACGGTAACTTCACGTACCTCCATCAATCCCTTTTCAATATCAGACCCTTTATAATGTGTAGGGATTCCATTTTTTTCCATAAGTTCAAAGAAATAACTAGTTATTTTTAATCCTGTCTTCCCTTTTCCTTCAACACTTCCACCTACTGTGTTAGATCCTGGATCAAAGACTCCATTTTCACCAGTTGCACTATCCTTAAAAAATAAATAAACACTACCTGTTGTTTCATCTTTAAGCACATCTTTCGTTTTTCCTGAATATAATTTTTTCATTTTAAGTTTCTCCTTTTTCATTGTATTGGTCACCTTTTAGCAGCCTAAGAACTTGTATTTTCTAATCTATTATAGCACTATTTTTTTATCATTTGAAAAAAAATCTTTCAATATTTTAAAAGATTTTATAATTAATATTTATTTTTATCACATGTATTGACTCTATGGCTACTTGGTGATACTATGTAGTGGTAATAAGTAATACTTAGTAGAGGAGGTTATATGCAAAATCTTACGGAGATGCTGAAAGGTGTTTTAGAAGGTTGTGTTCTTGAAATTATCAGTAGAAAACAAACATATGGTTATGAAATAGCTAAGCAATTAAATGCTCTTGGCTTTGATGAAGTCGTAGAAGGAACTGTATACACAATTCTTTTGCGATTAGAAAAAAAGAAATTGATTGATTTTGAGAAAAAGCCTTCTGAACTTGGACCACCTAGGAAATTTTATTCACTTAATGATGCTGGATATCAAGAGTTAGAAGTTTTCTGGAAGAAGTGGGCTTTTATCGTAGAGCGTTTAGCTCAGCTTAAGGAGGAAAATTGAAATGAAAAAAATTCGTGAATATATAATAGGTACTAAAGAACAAAAAGAAAGTTGGCGAGAATCTAAACGTCGAGCAAAACGTTTACCTCATGATTATCGTGTAGTATATGATACAGCTTCTAAATACATGCTTAATTTTTCATCTAATGATAACAGTGTTGTAGCTTTACTACCTGAGATATTAGATTTATTTGAAGCAGCAATCGCTGATAATAAAGATGTCTTGGATGTTGTTGGGCATGATGTTATGGCCTTTTGTGATGCTTTACTAGAAGATGCTGAAACATGGAATGGAAAAATGCGCAAGAAAATGAATGATGATTTACACAAAAAGTTGGGGAGATAAATATAATGACAGAATCTAATATTGCCATTTCTGTATCTAACTTAAAAATGGCTTATAAGGATAACAAAGTATTAACAGATGTTAACTTTACTGTAGAAAAAGGATCTACTTTTGCTTTGTTGGGATCTAATGGTGCTGGTAAAACAACAATTATCAAAATTCTTTCAACCCTTTTAAAAGCTGATGAAGGTGAAGTTATTGTAAATAATTTTAACGTGACAAACAATTCTAAAGAGGTTCGCAATGCCATTAGCTTAACTGGACAAAGTGTTGCCTTAGATTATATTTTAACCGGACGTGAAAATCTTCAAATGATAGCTAAACTTCGTAATGTTAACCATATCGATATAATCGTAAACGCTTTATTAAAACAATTTGATTTAGAAGATGCTGCTGATAAACGTATTGCAACATATTCTGGAGGAATGTGTCGCCGTTTAGATTTAGCTATGAGCTTAATAGGAAACCCATCCATCATCTTTTTGGATGAGCCAACAACTGGATTAGATCCTCAAGCTAGAATTGCATTGTGGGATGTAATAAAAAACTTAACTACATCTGGTATTACAGTATTGTTAACTACACAATATTTAGAAGAAGCTGATGTTTTAGCTGATCAAATTGCTATTTTACATAAAGGAAAAATTGTTACACAAGGAAGTGCAAAAGAACTAAAACAACAACTTCCAAACGCTCATCTAAAATTAAGTTTTGCAGATAAAGAAAATTTATCTGCTGCAATATCATTATTAAGTAAGACTTATGATGTTATAACGAATAAAGAATCTTTAAGTTTATCTATTTCATCTAAAGGTGGAGTTGAAGATATCAGTAAGTTATTAAATACTATTTGCGAAGCTAAGATTAATGTTGTTGAATTTAGTCAAAAACTTCCAACTCTAGAAGATGTTTTTTTAGATATTGTAAACACTGAAGAAAAGAAGGTGGTCTAAATGAATACAGTGAAACATACATTTATTATGAGTAGTAGAGTAATACGTTATTCTACACGTAGTATTGATACAGTTATTACTGTAATTGTAATGCCGATTATGATTTTACTAGCTTTTGTTTATATTCTTGGTGGAGCTATGGAAACCGGAACAACTAGTTATGTTAATTATATCGTTCCTGGTGTATTACTATACTGCATTACAAGTGGTGTAGCTTATAGTTCTTTACGCGTTAACAACGATCTCAATAAAGGGATTTTCGAACGATTTCATTCGATGCCTATTGCGAAATCATCCATTTTAGCTGGTCATGTTATAGCTTCTATCATCTCTAATATTGTATCTTTAGTCGTTATCTTCATCGTTGCCTTCTTAATTGGATTTCGCTCACCTGCCAATATTCATGAATGGCTATTGGCTATTACATTGTTACTTCTTTCTGTACTTGCAATGACTTGGATGGCTCTTACTTTTGGTTTGCTTGCAAAAACCTTTGAAGGAGCAGGTGTATTTGCATATATATTGATGGCATTACTATTTGTAAGTTCTAGTTTCGCACCTGTAGAAACAATGCCACGTGCATTGGAAATATTTGCAACCTATCAACCAATGACCCCTATCATTGAAGGTATTAGATCCCTCTTGCTTGGGAATCCTAATTGGCAAAGTATCACAATAGCCATTATATGGTGTGTTGGAATATCTATACTATTTTATGGACTTTCAATGTTGACATACAAAAGAAGATTGAAATAAAAAAAAGAAACTAGATGTATGAATTAACTTCATTACAAATAGTTTCTTTTTATAAATCATTCAACAGTTGTTTTAAAGAATGCATATTAGTACAATTTTTCAAAGTTTTTGCTAACCTATCATCTGCAGCAATTCGCATGATTTTTCGGAATAAAAAATTATACTCATTTAAGTCTTTATCATTTGCAGCCACAAGAATTACAAAATCTGTATCTTCTCCATCCCATTTAATTTGATTCTTCAAATTAATCATGATAATAACAGATGAAATAACAGCATCTTTTGCTCCATGAGGCAGTGCAATCCCACGTGCTACATAGGTACTACTAATCTTTGTCCTAGATATAACAGAATCATAGAATTCTTTCTTCACATAGCCATTAACCTCTAAAAAATTACAGTATTTTTGAAGTAATTTATCTTCATTTTCTAAATCATCTTGAAAAAACAACAGATAATGTTCGTAAACATTTTCTTTATGAGCAATTCCCATCGCTGAAAAATTCAAGACATAATGTCGCAAAGCGCTATGGTCATTATGGGTGAAATTCGGATCAATACGAATACAATTATCGCCCATAACAATTGTTTTAGAACTATTGATAATAATGTCATATGCTTCTGAATGGATGGTTTGAATTGAATTTTCTCTGAAAATTTCTTTTATATGAATTTCACTAAAATATGACTCAATAATATTTTTAAGAAAAATCTCTATAGAAAGACCCTCACTACATATCAAAGCAGCTTCTATTTTTCTAATATTTGCTGGCCGATTTACAGCAGCAATAATGTGTAAACAAATATATCCAATTTCATTTGAATCAAAATATATATTTTCCATGATTTCTAAATCTTCAATTGTTGTAATCACGGCCATATAAACTTCAGTGTAATTGATTTTAATTTGTTCAAGCAGTGGATTTTCATTACTAATTCCATAGCGAATACGATTTATTGCAGGCTTTAAATGACTAATTAAATTTTGTTTTAATTCAAAATCATTTGATAGTTCTACATTTAATCGAATACTAAGCAAATTTAAAAACTTTTCCAACATTACCATATCCTGTTGGGTAGTTGGTATATTGATCTGTTTTCTTGTCCCAATCAACAACAATGATAAATATTCTATTTCTGGATCTGTAAAAAGAATTGAAAAATCTTTTTCCAAATAATTTTTAATTAAGGTTGCATAATAAAACTCTTGATTACTTTTTAAATCATAAAAAGATTCATTTTGTATAAATTTCCCTATCTTTAAACGTGTTATGATAATCGAAAGACAAATAGCTACCTTGTTATAATCTTCATCACAATAGTTTGTATTAATAATATTTTCACTGATTTTCATAATATTAATGATTTTATGCTTTTCATCTTCTTTCAACAAGATGTTTAAAATTACATTAGTTTTATCATTAATACGGTTCATAGCAATATCTTCACTACCTTCAATAAAAGTAGTTAAAAAGGCATAGAATAATTTTCTAATATCATTTTCATCACCATAAAGTAAAATCCCCTTTCCGCGTTTATGTTCAATATAGCAATTGAATTCATTACTGTAATTATCTATTTCATTAATCAAAGCATGCAATGAAGTAGTCGAAAGAAAAAGTTCATTTTTTAACTCATCATAGGAAATTCCTTTAGCATTAGATAACAATTTTATCAACACTTTACAGAAATCATTCTCTTGCCCTGTATTTAGTGTAAGTGATAGCTTAAGCTTAGATAAAATCTTTGCTTTTGCAACTCCATCTGCCTCAAGACGAATTCCACGATTTGGTTTTTTCACTAGTTTTCCAGGAAAAATAAGTGAACCAAATTCTTGAGAAGTAACATAATTATGAATCGTTCGCTCAGAAATATTCAACTGCTTAGACAACTTATAAACGGTTATATAATCATCCTGAGAAATTAACAATTTAATTAATTGCTTAATACGTTCGGTTTTCATCGATACCTCCATGCCCTTTCAATTAAATTATATCAAACTATGCAACTTGCAACTTTTTAAAATCTGCAACATTTTTTGAAATGCTGCAATTTCTTAGCGAATACAGCTATATATTGATGAAACACTTATGTGATACGCTTTTATTGCAAAAGGAGGACAACAATGAAAAAAATAGCACATTGTATTCATCATACACATTGGGATCTCATCTGGTATTTCACAACACAAGATGCAACCGTTCAGTTTTGTTATAACATGAAAGAACTGCTTGAAGCTTTTAAAACAAATAAAGTCGAACATTTCTTTTTTGATGGCCAAACTGCGCCAATTGATGAATACCTAATGCTTCACCCTGAAGATGAATCTTATATAAAAGAATTAGTTTCTGCAAATAAGTTGGTAATTGGTCCATTTAACTCACAACTTGATTGTTATATTAGTAGTGGAGAATCCATCATCAACAATTTAAGATTAGGAATAAAAACAGCAAGTAATTTAGGTCGAATATCTAATATCGCTTATTTACCCGATTCATTTGGACATAGTTATGACTTTCCTAAAATTTTCAATAAGTTTGGCATCAAAAACTTTATAATCACTAGAGGAGTTGGAGATCATTACCATTTAGGAAGTGAATTCTATATGCAATCTAATGATGATAGTGAATTGCTCGTATGCACTATGATTGCAGGTTATGGATATGGCTGCTATGCATTTAAAGAAGGCACGCTTTTTAAAGAGTCTGCTTTAGATTACAACAAGATTAGTGTTAAGTCTTTAATTGAAAGACTATTAGATTATTCAACAATAAAAAATGAATTTGTATTCCCTTTGGGGTTTGATCAAAATCCTGCAATTCTAAATATTCCTGAGAAAATCAAACAATACAACAAAGAATCTGATGAATTTGAATTCAAACTAACTTCCTGGGAAGCCTTTTGTAATCATGTTAGAAAGTATGGGAAAAACCTAAAAATACATAAGAACGAATTATTTTCAACACAATACCATCGCGTTCATAAATCAATGTTCTCTGCTCGTGCAGACATTAAAGCCTTACAAGATCGATGCGAACGATTATTAACTTATGAACTACAACCTGTAATGAGCATGCTAGATGCACTAGGAATCCCTTATGAACATGGTTTAATTGATAAAGCATGGGAGACATTAATAAAATGTCAAACTCATTCATCAGCTACTTTAACTGATGAAACAAACAACTATATTGAAAGAGAAAGTAAAAATGCGCTTAATCTTGCTACTTCTTCAAAGATATATTTAATGAAATTACTTTCAATATCTTTGGAAGGCGAATTTATAGATAGTTATCCATTACTCATTTTTAATACTTTACCAATAAAGCGAAAGATGATAATCGAAACCAAAATACTAACAAAACATAAACATTTCAAAATTATGAACAAAGAAAACTCAATTGCTTTTTCAATAAAAAAATCAAGCAAAGAGAATTGTGGTGTATTACGTAAAAACATCGATAACATGGATGAAAGTAAGTTTTATTATGAACACGATATTGTTTTGGAAAGCGATGAATTCAATGGTATATCATATAAAACATATGAAGTAATTAATAGTGATGATAACATGGACACTTTCATTGAAGAGCAACGATATATCCAAAATAATCGTTATAAAATATATCAAAACGAAGATGGGATTGTTATCCACGATAAGATGTTAGATAAAAAAATAGCAAATGCTATTTACTTAGAAGACTCTGGAGATGAAGGAGATAGCTTTGATTATTCTTATCCTGATCATGATTTGTATATTCGTGATTTCTTAGATAGCGCAAAAGTATCTTACACTTCAGCCGATGAAATGAGCATTATGAATATTAATGGACAAATGAAAATACCATCAGATTTACATCATCGAAAATATGAAGAATGTAATCAAAGCATGGAGTATACATTACAGATTATTTTAAAGAAAGATAGTGGTTTAATTGAACTAAAAGGTAATATTCATAACCATGGAGAACAACACCGAGTTAGAATTATTATCCAAGGAACTAACAAAAATGAATATTCTTTTGCGGGAACTCAATACGGATACATAAAAAGAGAAACAAATCCTAAAGAATTACAGATTTGGAAAAGTGAAAAATGGTTTGAAGAGCCAAGTCCAACCTTTCCACTATTGAATCATGTATCTGCGGTTGATGACAATTTTGTTGTTAGTATATTTACTAAAAGTAGCAAAGAATATGAATTTGTAAATATGAATAAGAAAGATATTGCAATCACTGCTTTTCGTTCCTATGGAGCTATGGGATATCCAGATTTAAATCGTCGCCCTGGTAGACCAAGTGGTTTGGATTATATGATTTTCGAGACACCTGATTGTCAGATGAAAAAAACGAATACATTTGAAATTGCTATTACATATTATACTGATTTCAATGCCAATAAAATCACCAATGATTATATTGCATATGCATGTGAAAACACCTGCTATCAAAGGCAAGATTTCGATAAATCCATCAATCCTATTGCCTACTTCCCTACCAATTCATGGAAATACAAATTGCCTCAAGCGTATAACTTCTTGAGTATCGATACTTTTGATGGTTCCTTTGGAAGCATTGTAAAAACGGATCAAAGCAATAGTTATTTGCTTCGACTTTACAACAATGAAAATTATGAAATAAGTGGTGGAAAGTTAGCCTTATGGAGTAATGATAAAGAATGTTTCATATCTGATTTAAAAGAACAAGAAATTGAAAAAACTAATATGGATATGATAAATTTCAAGAAAGGAGAGTTGCGAATTATTAAAATTAAAAAATAAATACTTATTTGTAAATTTATATATAAGAAAGGAGTATATTTATGAAAAAAATTGTAGCCGTTTGCGCCTGTCCTGCAGGGATTGCACATACATATATGGCAGCTGAAAACCTTGAAAACTTTGCTAAAAGAAAAGGATATGGCATAAAAGTAGAAACCAACGGTTCTGCTGGAGTTGAAAATCGCTTAAGTGAACAAAACATTAAAGAAGCGGATGTTGTCATTATTGCAGCAGATACCAAGGTAGAAATGGAACGTTTTAAAGGAAAAAAATTATTAATGGCTTCAGTATCTGATGCTGTAAGAAAAGTAGAAACAATATTTGAAAAAATCGAAAATGCTAATATTGATATTTATTAAGGAGGAAAAAAATGAATACGAAAAAATTTTATAATCATTTAATGTCAGGAGTATCTTATTTCTTACCATTTGTAGTAGCTGGTGGAATTATGTTAGCTTTTGCATATTTATTAGATGTAGGAAACTCAACTGCTGAAACCTTTGGCTCAACAACTGCTATTTCTGCATGGTTGTTAGAAACCGGCGGAATTGCTATGAGCTTTATGTTTCCTATGCTTGCTGGATACATTGCATATTCAATAGCAGATCGTCCTGGTATTTTACTGGGGATTGTCACTGGTGTATTAGCTCGCGATGGAGGTTCTGGTTTTCTTGGGGCAATTGCTGCTGGATTTATCAGTGGATATGTCATCGTTTTGCTGAAAAAAGCTACAGTTCAATTTCCACGCTCATTAGAAGGAATTAAAACATTACTAATTTTCCCAATCATAGGGCTTACAATCGCTGCATTATCAATGATTCTTGTAAATGCATTAGTAGAACCTATAAATAGTGGATTAAATGGATTTTTAACTTCTATGAGTGGTACCAATGCTGTTCTATTAGGTGGTATTATTGGTGTAATGGTCGCTATTGATATGGGTGGTCCAATCAATAAGACTGCATATTTCTTCTCAGTTGCAACATTGACTGCAGCAGATGGAACACCTATACCAAGTGTAATCATGGCAGCTTGTGGGTGTAGCGCAATGGTAGTTAGTACAAGTTGTGCGGTTGCCGCTACCCTATTTCCTAAAAAATTTAGTGAAAATCTTAGAGGTGCTAAAATTGGAGCATACATTATGGGATTAAGCTTCTTTGTTGAAGGAGCTATACCTTATGTTATGTCAAAACCAAAACAAATTTTACCATCTCTATGCATCGGAGCAGGAGTAACAGGAGCATTATCTGCTTTCTTTAAAGTAACTCTATCAGCACCAATTGGAGGACTTGAAACATTACCTTTAGTAAGCAACATACCATTATACTTATTAAGCTTTGTAATCGGCACAGCTGTTGCAGTAGGACTTATCTACATATTTATTCGAAAGGATCCTGATGTAGAAATAAAAGAAGAATAAAATAAAGAGGTGGGATTATGGAAATAATTAATGATACGCTAATTGAATTAAATTCAGATTTACAGTGTAAAGAAGATGTAATTAATCGTATAGCTTTTCTTTTGGCTGAGAATCATCGTATAAGTGATCCGATAGGATTTAAAAAAGATATTTATAAAAGAGAAAAGGAGTTATCTACATCCATGGGAGAAGGTGTAGCAATCCCTCATACACAGTCTAAATTTGTTCAGCACTCTTCTTTGGTGCTAATCAAATTGAAAAACAAAATACATTGGGATGACGATAAAAATATAAGCTTAATTTTTGGAATTGCTGTACCATACGAAAACAAAGATAATCACCATTTGAAAATATTATCGACATTAGCAAGAAAATTAATGAATGATGATTTTAGAAAAAAATTATATCAATTAGAAAACAAACAAGATACAATGAAATATTTAAAATTTCTGAATGAAATTAAAGATTAACGTAACCCAACTATCCATAATTAATAGCATCGATATATCTCAATTGACATTATTATATATCAATGCTATTATGTGGCTAGAAAAGCTGTTTCAGGGCGAGGTGTAATTCCTCACCGGCGGTGAAAAGCAAATGCTTTAAGTCCGCGCGCTTGCGATCATATCAATAGCTGAATGGGTTAGAATCCCATACCGACGGTATAGTCCGGATGAAAGAAACAAAATACTTTTATGGTATTTTAGTCTTGAAACGAAAGTTTCAAGGCTTTTTATTTTCCTGTCAGATTCTTTTCTATAATTATAGAAGGAGGACATTATATGTCAGAAGAAATCATGCAGAAACACACAAATAACAGTAGAAATCAAACGATGAAACTAGCAAAAATGGGGGTTTTAGTAGCGTTATCTATCGCTTTAGTCTATTTTATTCATTTCCCTATTTTCCCTGCGGTTTCCTTTTTGGAATATGATCCAGCAGACATCCCTATTTTGATTGGAACATTTGCTTTAGGACCTATCGCTGGTTTTATATTAACACTTGTTACCTCAGTGATACAGGGATTAACCGTTAGTGCAGGTAGTGGTATTTATGGAATCATCATGCATATAATTGCTACTGGTGCATTGGTTCTTGTATCGGGAATCATCTACCAAAGAAATAAAACAAAAAAAGGAGCCATCATTGGTCTTGTTTGTGGAACTCTTGCAATGGCCGTCGTAATGATAATTGCAAATCTTATCATCACCCCTATGTTCATGGGAGTCCCTCAAAGTATGGTTTGGGATTTAATGCCGTTCATCATTGGATTCAACCTTATAAAGGCTGGAATGAATGGTGCCGTTACATTCTTACTCTACAAACGAATATCTAAATTAATATAAAAAAATTAGTTAATAAAAATCAAGTATAATATTAAAAAATCATTCTATGATATTTCATTCACACTAAAAATTCTGAACTATGTCAGTTTTT
>NZ_JAQFIQ010000062.1 GCF_029504745.1 Breznakia sp. PF5-3
CTTTGTATAATTGTATCTTCTGTTCTCTTAGTAACTTCGACATATAAAAATGCACCTCCTTTTATTTGGGTGTCCAAATAACGGGGTGCACTTCATTTTGTGACTGCTTTTTCTATAAATCAAAAAATCTCTAACTTTCATTGAAGCTATATAATTAACTTTTTTTGCGTTTTGGTTTTGGCTCAGGTAATTCCTTATATGTTGCCATAACAATTTCACTTAACTTCTGATGATTTTCTATATTCTCAATTAAGAAATGTGGTTTTGCCCCTTGATATGGTATTTCTTCAATTACTTCATCAAGCAATGCCTCTGCTTTTTTAGTCTTTTTTAAAAACAATTGATCATCACAGATTAAACCAATATATTTTTTATCGCAATAAACACCATATTCACCAAACATTCGTTTATATTCTATTACTCCAGCATCTGCCATTTGTTCACAAACATATTCAACAAACTCTAACTTTGAACTCATACATCCTCCAATATCATAATGTGATTTCCATCTGGATCATCAAGACGAAGTTCTCTTCCTCCCCAAGACATAAGTTCTGGTTTTGCTAATGATACACCTTTGGCAACCAATTCAGCATAGGTTTCATCTAAACCATCACTCATAAAGACAAATGTTGGATGCCCCTCATAGGCACCCCATTTTGCTTCATCCCAGATACAGATTGTTGTTACATCTTTTCCAAATCCTAAAGTTGCTCCATCATAATTTCCATATCCTTCAAAAACAATTGGTAAGCCTAACGTCTCATGGTAAAACATTACCAATCCTTTGGTATCCAATGTTGAAATGTTTATGCATTGTAATTTTTTAATCATATAATTTCCTCCATGTTTTCATCATATCGTGAAATTTTTTATTTGTATTGTAAAAAATGGACATCATTCTTTAAATTTATAAAGTTCATTATAAAACTCTTGCTCATTAGAAAGATACGTTGTTGGATTCACTCCACATATTTCTTTAAATATCTTATTATAATGTGCATGATCATACATACCAAAATCATCAAGATTAAGATTTTTACCATCCTTTTGCATTTTTTGAAGCATATAATTTATTCTTGATATTTTAAGATATTGTTTTGCACTCATTCCAATAAAAGTATTGCATAATCGATACAATTGTCGCTCACTAATCGATAATCTTTCACTCATTTTTTTAACTGTAATGTTCCCATGATGTTCATTAGCAATTTCAATAAACTTCTTACAAGTCATATTTTGATCTTGGCTTTTCATAAGTACTATCAAATACTGTTCTAATGGTTCTAAAATTGCTTCTATATCCTTACTTTGCATTGGTAGGGTTTGTAGAAAATGATGCAATGTTACATCAACTTGTTCTACCTTTAATTCCTTATCTAATAGTTCATGCATATCTTGATAAAGTAAATGATAAAGTCCTTGTGGTAAAAACTCAACAAAAAAACGTCGTTCTACCAACTCAACATCAAAAGGCACTTCTACAACTTTTGTCGTAGCTCCCCAAAGATACCATGCTTGCTTATCATCTTTATCCATGTAAATCAAACAACCACTCGCATCTGGAATTAAGGTTAACGTTTCAATATCCGTATTATTCACTGTTTTATCTACAAGTGTATAATGGGCAATATAAGGTTTTAGTGCTTCGCATGGTTCAATGATTAATGCTGTATTCATTCTTGTAGTTTTATGTTTTTCCATAATCTTATTATATAAGAAAACTGTAGCAAAGCTACAGTCTTTTATTCCAATATTATAATATGATTTCCATCAGGATCATCAAAATTAAGTTCACGACCTCCCCAACTTTTATCAACTGGTGGTTCAATAGGATATCCTTTGGCTATTATTTCTTTATAAGTAGTCTGTAAATCATCGCAACAAAATACTAGCGTTGCATATCCATCTGACTTTCCCCAAGTGTGTTCATTCCAAATACAAATGGTAGGCGCCTTCTTGATGAATCCTAAATTCGTACCATCATTGTTACCAAATCCAGCAAACAAAATAGGAATACCAAGGATTTCATGGTAAAATTTCACCAACGCTTTTGGGTCTTTACTCATTACATTAACACATACGAATTCACTAATCATGGTGTTCTCCTGTAAGTTCGTTATAATATGCGATGAATCGTTATACCCTTTCTTCCAATATAATTATAGTATATAAGTAATTATTTTTACACTGATTTACCCAGCTTTTAAAACAATACTTAAGATGTCCATACTTTCCTTTTCGCCTAGGATAGGGCTTTCAAAAAGCCCTTGTTTAATGCAGTTAATCGCATGTTCAATCTCACCTTTAAAATCACTAACCTTATCTACCTCGATAACCTCTTTGGTTTGATCATTATAGGTGATTTCAGCGATATTGTTTTTCCAAAAATGTTTGGTCTTTATATACCCTTTTGTACCATAGATAAACCCATTATTTTCACTAAGTGATATCCAACTTGAGCAAAAGGTTGCAATCACACCATTTGTATACGTAACAAGTCCTTTCGCATAAATATCACAACCGGTTTCTCCATAAACCTTTTCAACATGCACATCCTTAATATCTGCTGCTGCAAAATAATTTAAATAACAAATTGGATATACACCAATATCAAACGCACAACCACCAAATTCTTTACTATATACCCAGTGCGAATGATCTGGGTTATCCACATACATCGTACTACTATAAGTACCATCAATGGATACAATATCACCTATCTTACCAGCTTTAATAAGCTGCATTATTTTTTGATTCAAAGGAGTAAAAATTGTCTTTTCGGCTTCCATCAAGAACACTTGTTTTTCTCTAGCCTTCGCAAACAATGCTTTTACTTCTGCTTTTGTAGCTACCATTGGCTTCTCACATAACACATGTTTTCCATGATCTATACAAAGCATAATCTGTTCATAATGAAAACGATTCACCGTTGCAATATAAATAAGATCAACCGCTTTATCTTCTACAAGTGATTGATAATCCCCATATGCTTTCTGTGCACCATATTTTTCTTGATAACGTTTTGCTTTTCCAATATCTCTAGCTGCTACAGCATAAAGCTGTGCATCATCTGCTTCTAAAATACCTTGAATAATACGATCTGCGATATTACCCAATCCAAGTACTGCTACGTTCATATGTTCCTCCTATAATGAAAAAAGCCCTCATGGGCTGATTATTCTTTATTCTTTCTTTTACGTACAAAATATAAAATTAAAAGAATGACTACAACAACCGCTGCAGCTGCAAAAATTATTAAATACATGTCACGATTCGTAGTATCTCCTGCAATTAATAAATCCATATTGACCTCCTTTATATTAGTTTTGGAAAAAAGATTTTACACTCTTTTTTCGTATCCCCTTTTACTAAGGATTGCACAATTACACTCTTTGTCGAAAGTTCTGCAATCTTTTTATCATCACCTAGTACCCAGATTACATGCCCGCGTTTTTCACCATATGGTTGATATGGACTCTGTGATGTTGTATCCATTATACAATAATATGATAAATCATATCCACTTTTTTTGACTTCTTCTTGAATTCGTTGTTCATCTTCTGGTTTATGTACATCTTCATATTCAAACAATTTACGATTCAATAAACGATTCGCTAAATCTGCCGCAATTTGATCATCAATTTTCGTCAATTGACTAATTCCATAAAGTGCCGCATTTTCATCTAAATAGAAATGATCATATATAGTTGGTTCTCCATCCAAAAAAGGTAAAAACATCGTTAAATGTTTAATCTTATCAAAATCATTATGATATAAATAACGCATCCGTTCAAAAATCTTTTGTAGTACAATCTCATAACTTCTACATACTGGATGATAGTATACCTGCCAATACATGTGGTAACGTGCCATAATATAATCTTCTACACTATGGATACCACTCTCTTTCACCAGTAATTTTCCATCTTTTACTCGAATCGTACGCAAAATCCGCTCAAGATCAAACGCCCCATAACTTGTACCCGTAAAATATGCATCACGCAATAAATAATCCATTCGATCTGCATCCAATTGTCCTGATACAATCTGATTTAATAACTCATTTGGATATGTATAACGAATAATTCCAGCAATAATTTCAGGAAGGTTTTCATCAACCTTCGCCAATACATCATGAATCTCACTATTACCTAAAATAATCCGTGATGAGAATGTCTCATGAGAAATATCACAAATGCTTTCAAATGCATGGGAAAAAGGAAAATGTCCAATATCATGTAGAAGTCCAGCAATCATTACATATACTTTTTCTTTTTCATCTAAGGTTTCGCGAAGATCTTTCACTTCACTAACCATACGTCGCACTACTTCATAAACCCCTAAAGAGTGGGAAAAACGTGAATGCTCTGCTGTATGGTATACTTGGAAGTCTCCACCAAGTTGATGAATCCTTCTTAAACGTTGAAATTCTTTGGTATCGATTAAATCCCAGATAATCTTCAAATCAATATGAATATATCCATGAATTACATCTCTCATTACCTTTGGTTCTTCCGTTTTTGTAAGCATTTCATCACTCCTTGTCCACTTTTAGTATATCATGAAATATCCTTCTATGTTATAGTATATATGGAAATGAGGTGTCTAATATGAGAGTTGGAACAATCGGAACAGGTACAATTGTAAACCGTTTTATTCAAGCGATGAAGATGGTTGATAATGTAACTTTAGAAGCTGTATATTCAAGAAGTGAAGCGAAAGCAAAAGCCTTTGCTCAAGAGCATAATGTGGAAAAATGTTATAGTGATTTAGATGCAATGTTGGAAGATCCAAATATTGATACTATTTATATTGCATCCCCAAATAGTTTACATTTCCCACAAGCACTCAAAGCCTTAGAAGCTGGAAAACATGTTATTGATGAAAAACCATTTACTTCTACTTTAGAAGAATGTGATATTCTTATTAATAAAGCAAAAGAAAAAAAGCTTTTCCTATTTGAAGCTATCACAACAATTCATCTACCAAACTATAAAATAATTAAAGATGCATTACCAAAATTAGGTGATATTCATTTATTGACAGCAAACTTTTCACAGTTTTCTTCACGTTATGGAAAGTATAAAAACCATGAACAAACAAATGCATTCGATCCTAAGTTTTCAGGCGGTGCTTTAATGGATATTAATATTTATAATCTTCATTTTGCAATTGGTCTATTTGGAAAACCTAACACATATACATATTATCCAAACATTGGATACAATGGTATTGACACCAGTGGCGTTATGATTTTACGTTATGATACATTTACTGCTACTCTCATTGGCGCAAAAGATTCATCAAGTGAATACTTATGTTTTGTCCAAGGAGACAAATCTAGCATTAAAGTCAGTGGTTCTTCTACTGGTGGTTGTAAAGATGTTACACTGGTTCCATTAAAAGGAGACCAGATTGATGTAACCAACCCTATTGATCAAAGCCAAAACATCGGTATTGAACAAGTTATGCACATGATGTATGAAGTAGAAGCCTTCGAAACTATCATTCGTAGTGAAAATTATGATGAATGTTATCGATTATTAGATCATACAAGAAATGTAATGGATGTAATGTACCACGCTCGTAAAGATGCTGGTATTATCTTTGCAGCAGATAAATAACACTGGAAATTCCCAGTGTTATTTTTTTATTTTGGCAGGCTCATCTACTTGGATACGCCCATCATATTTACTAAGATCAAGTACAACAATAAGTCCATCTTCATTCTCTTCAACATTTGCTATTTGTGAATCATCACTTTGATTTACCAAGCACTTCATGCACTCTTCACCACTTGGGGTTTCATTACTTGTACTCATTACAATTGCCGTAAGCAATAAAAGTAAGGTAATTGATTTTTGATATTGCATTTTCTTTCTCCTTCATCCTTCTCTACTATATATACGTTTGATAAAGCTAAAAAGTCCCACACAAATAAAAACCTATTCTACCAGTAAAAAAGGATTACTTCCTGCAAGGCAGGAAATAATCCTTATCTTTTATTGACGTTCATAAATAATTAGTGAAATTTTACCTTCTTCATTTATCTCAATATTTAATCGTTCATCTTTATCTAAATCTCCATAATAAGAATAACTTCGATGTACATCTGAAGTATACTTATTTGAAAACTCTGGATAAGCTTTATTCAATTCTGCTTCTGTCTTACCAAGACGAATACCGCCAGGTAATTCAAGATCAATATCTGCAGAGATATCATCATCTATTTGAATACTACTTATCTTACATTCTGCTAACTTCTTCTTACTATCACTTTCATTGTAAAAGGATAAGATAATCGTTTGTTTTTTATCATTGGTAGCCTCTACCCAATATTCACTTCCCTTTGCAGCAACCGTAGTATTTTTTAAGGTATCTTCAGAAACAGTAAACCCCATTGCTTCTAAGTCACTATAACTCAAAGGTAATTTATAATTTTTTCCTTGATAGGTAAATTCAAAACGATTCCAATCACCTTTAGGATTGTCAACTCCATCTTCATAGTTTCCACTATAATCATCACTTGATACATCAAATTTTTCTGGTACATCAATGGCTTTCACTTTGTCATAGTTTGAATGTGTCAGTGTTATTTTAAATTCCTCAAAAGACATTTCAAAATCCATGTCTCCATATAATTCACTATCATTCATACTCTTCATTATTTCTTCTGAGAATGAAGTGAAATCCATTTCTAAGCTTGCTGGTAGTCCACTATCTTTATAAAATTGCATTTTAACCACAAAATCAATTTCACTAAAATCACTACCACTAAACATGCTCATCATGGAAGCTGTCTCCTCATCATCTTCCATCATATCTAATGCTTTTTGGATTGTTTCCCCATCAACTGTAGCTTCGACAACATTTGTCTTTTTCCCATCAACTTCGCCACTACCATCTGTTTCTAGCTTATCAGCAGTCTTCATAGCTTCTAATAATTCTACAGAATTAAATGCAAGCATTTGCTTTGATTCTTCAAATGACCATGAATCTGCTTCTCCAGATTTTGAATATTGCACATATTTTCCATCTTCCTTAAATGCATATATTTCCATTTTGTCACTTTCACTCACTCCCATTGTTTCTATTTGCATCGTTCCCTTAACATGTGCAACTTCCTCTTTTACTAAATGATCGAGTGATAAATCTGCATCAAATAATCCATTGATTGTTGAGCCTCCAGATTTCATATTCATATCCAAAATAATTTTTAAATTGGTATTATAAGATTCTACCTTTTTCAATTCCTTAATTGCTTCATCAATAATCTCTGCTGCATCTTCTTTTGAAGACCCACAACCACTCATGCATCCTACTAATAGCACCAGGACCATTAGACCTCTCATTATTTTTTTCATACTTCACTATTTCCTCTCAGCTTCTTTTCTTTTTTGATAATCTTCTTTACTCATAGAGTATAATACATCATCCAACACGACTCCATCATAGCGTTTGCTAGATTGATGTTGATAGCCTTCATAAACAAAGCCTAGTTTCTCAATAACCGCTTTGCTCCCCTCATTGTATGCATAATGATAAACACTAATGCGCTCATATCCTTTGTTTTCAAACGCATCTTCTAATACGATATTACTAGCTTCTGTAGCATAACCATTTCGCCAATATGCTTTTCCAATCCAATATCCAAGCATTTTCACATCTGGATTTTCACGTTTTGGATCTGGTACTAATCCCACAGCTCCAATTATCTTGCTATCTTCCTTCAAGATAATAGCATATTGCTCTGATTTCATAAAAATGTTTTCAATTACTTCTTTCGACATTTCCACAGATGTATGTTTTTCCCAACCTGCATTGATTCCTACTTCCTCATCTTTTGCAAGTTGATAAAGTGCTTCTGCATCATCCAAAGAAAATGGACGAAGTAATAGACGTTCACTTTCCATATAATTCTCCTCTATGACATATATACGATACTATGCTCCATACTACCCTCTTTAATTTCGTTTTTATGCCAATAACTTTCATCATTAAGCACTTGCCAACGACGTTCTTCTTTTAAATATGACCAATCTTTATCATTTTGGAAATACAATTGAATTTCTTTTGCTTCCAAAATATTCAAAATTTGATTGTCATGATAATTAAATTCATCAAAGTCGGTAAATGCTTTATTTCCCATTTGTGAATACAAATTATTCAAATCAAGTAATAAATCATGAATATCTTGATCCATTGATTCTGCACTCAATCCCAACTCTTGTACTTCTTTTAGGACAATTGGGTAAGAGTGTGAAGGATAATCATTATTTAACTTTTCACTAATGATTTTACACTTCTCTTTATCACTTACGTGATAAGATAAAATCTCTGTACAAATTTTCACTGATAACGAACTTGAACGATCAAGTGCACCAATTACAAGCGGATGTACATATTTATACAATTCTTGATAATGATTTACCTGACTATCATGTTCATCTTCTTTCCACAATTTTGTAATTCGTTTAATTTCATCATGAGCAATTCTAACCTTTTGATTATTCACTGTATCCAATGGTGATAAACGATGTACTGTTGATGAATCAATTGGTGTCAAATAAGCAAGTGGCCCCATTTGAATATTATCTGCTCCTAGTGCCATAAGTGTTGCCGAAGAAGCTGATTCAAGAGGAATCAATGCAACTACATTTTTATTATAGTTACGAATAATATTTACAATCCTTAAAGATGATTCCACATCTCCACCTTTTGACTTAATAAATAGTGCTACTTTTTCATTCTTACCAATCTTATTAAACAATTCATAAAATGCCAACACATCATTTCCACAAACCCCACCATTATAAGAGTTCCAATATACTACTAATGGCATCCCTAACTTCGCTTCTAATTGTGCAATGATTTGTTGTGTTTCATTAAACAACACTGGTGGTTGTTTAATTTTCACATTCTTATTTTCATCCATGTTGTCCCCTCCTTATCATTTATATTTTATTTAACTTAAACGCATCATTACTTTTTCTTTTCCAAGCAATTCAATCGTTTGCGTTAAATCTGGACCATGTTCTTGTGCCGTAATGCTAACTCTTAATCCCATGAACAAAGGTTTCCCTTTAATCCCTGTCGCTTTTTGAGTCGCTTTAAATGCCGCTTTAATATGTTCTTGTGTCCATTCATCAACTTGTTCAAGCTGTTCTTTAAATGCTGCCTTCACAATTGGTGTTGTTTCCCAACTCATCACTTCTTTTCCTTCATCATCTAACGTATAGTCATCTTTAAAGAATAACGATGCCAAAGAAGCAATTTCTTTTCCATATGACATTTGATCATGATAAAGTGAAATCAACTTAATAATCCACTCTTCACTATATGATGATAAATCATATGCAGCTTCCAAAAATGGACGTGCCAATGTTACTACATCTTCTAGTGGTAAAGCTTTCATATAACGATTATTTACCCATGTAAGTTTATTTTTATCAAACATACTTGGTGATTTTGATAAACGTTTCTCATCAAAGATTTTAATCAACTCTGCTTTTGAGAAAATTTCTTCTTCTCCTTCAGGAGACCAACCTAATAAAGATAGAAAATTAAACATCGCTTCTGGTATATAACCTTCTTCTTTATATTGAGAAACAAATTGCATGATACTTTCATCACGTTTGCTTAATTTCTTGTGTTGTTCATTAACAATCAATGTCATATGTCCATAAGTTGGGGCATCAAACCCTAACATTTCATAAATCATCAACTGCTTAGGTGTATTTGATAAATGCTCTTCTCCACGGAACACATGTGTGATTCCCATTCGATGATCATCAATTGTAACAGCAAAATTATACGTTGGAATTCCATTTGATTTCACAATTACCCAATCCCCAATATCTTTTGATTCAAAAGATACTTCTCCACGAATCATATCTTTAAATACATATGTTTTATTTTCTGGAACCTTCACACGAATTGTATATGGTAACCCTTGTGCTTCTTTCGCTGCAACTTCTTCAGCACTTAAGTTTGCACAGGTACGATTGTACATTGGTGCAACACCCAATTTCTCTTGGCGTTCTTTTTCTGCCGCCAATTCTTCTGGTGTACAAAAACATTTGTATGCCAATCCCTTAGCTAATAGTTCATCCACATATTTTTTATAAATATCCAATGCTTCCATCTGACGATATGGTCCACACTCTGGATTTGGATGTTGTGGAGATTCATCAGGAACAATCCCTAACCAAGCAAGGTTTTCCAATTGCGAAGCTTCTCCACCTTCTATATTTCTTTCAATATCTGTATCTTCCAAACGAAAGATAAAATCTCCATCATAATGCTTTGCGAACAAGTAATTAAATAACGCTGTTCTAGCACCTCCAATATGTAAGTGTCCAGTTGGACTTGGTGCATATCTTACTCTAACTTTATTCATTTAACCATTTCTCCTTCTTAATAATGTAACGCATTGACATACAACACCTTCTTTACGACCAACAAAACCAATCTTCTCTCCACGCGTTGCCTTAATGCTTACATTGCTAGCTTCTGTCTTTAAAACTTTACTGATATTTGAGCACATCGCTTTTATGTGAGGAGCCATCTTAGGCTCTTCAATTAAAATCAATGCATCGATATTTTGAATTTCATACTCTTTGGCTTCCATCTTTTTTACAACTTCACTTAAAATCTCGATAGATGAGCGATCCTTGTTTGAAGCATCCGTGTCAGGGAAATGCGTTCCTAGATCCCCTAAAGCCAAAGCCCCTAATATGGATTCTGCAATTGCATGACATAATGCATCGCCATCCGAGTGTGCCTCAACACCAAAACAAGCTTTGATGTTCACTCCTCCAAGGGTAATAACATCACCTTCACAAAACCGATGAATATCTGTAGATTGTCCGATTCTATACATATATGCTCCTTTATATAGTCCTTTACATTATAGCATGTTTACCATATCCCTAAAAGGTGACAATGATAATCGAGTAGGAGGTAACTGATTAATTCAGTTACCGACCTCTCACACCACCGTACGTACGGTTCCGTATACGGCGGTTCAGTATATTTTAACG
>NZ_JAQFIQ010000063.1 GCF_029504745.1 Breznakia sp. PF5-3
ATAATATAAGACATTATCACAATGAAAAAGTAAGAAAAATGGAATCTGAGCAAAAAGTGAATTAGTTTTCCACATAGGATAGAAGATATTATAAAAGAAATAGTCGAATTATGGATTCGACCTTTTTAAGTACTGCAGTTTTACTCAATTTCGACAAAATGGCATAGAAAAAAGGCTGTTAACCTTCAAGGCGATAAAAATCACCTATCTGTCACAGCCTCTTTTATTTGTTTACAACTTTTATATTCATCATAAATATGCTGGTTCTTCATTCAAAAGAATTGCATTCATTAATACTTTGCACCAACTCCTAAACCCAACGAATCTTAATTTTCATTAAAAAGTACTTGAAAAGTATTTCTAAAGGGCTTATTCTCTAAAAAAGGAGAAAGATAATGAAAGAAAATATAAAAGATATTATCAAAAAAGAACATTCTAATATATTGGGGATTGTTGCTTACAAAGACAATAAGAAAGTATATGAAGAATATTATAATGATTCTTATAAAGAAGAATCCATTCATAACTTTTCAATCACAAAAAGTGTAATTTCACTTCTGATTGGAATAGCTATTGATAAAGGATATATAAAAAGTGTTCATCAGAAAGTTTTAGAATTTTTTCCCAATTACAAGCTAAAAAGAAACCAAGAACAGCTTAATGAAATAACAATAGAAAATTTCTTAACCATGAGTGTACCCTATAAATTTAAATATGAACCATATAAAAAAGTATTTACAAGTTTCAATTGGGGTGAGACTGTACTTGGTTTAATTGGTGGAAAAAAAGCAATTGGAGAATTTCATTATTCAACTGTTGGTATCCAAGTGTTATCAAATATCCTTGTTATAGCTACCAAAATGAGTGTAAAAGAGTTTGCCCAAAAATACTTATTTGATTTATTAGATATTAAAAATCTATCAAATATAGAAATACCTGGTGCAGAGGATCAAGCAAAATTTTACCATTCTAGAAATATAAGAGGCTGGGTGCAAGATGATATGGGGTATCATGTAGCAGGTTGGGGGTTATCAATAACGGCTGATGAATATGCTAAGATTGGCTTATTGTGTTTAAATAAAGGTATTTACAACAAGAAAAGAATGGTGAGTGAAAACTATATCAAAGAAATGTTTGTTGAAAGACAAGAAAACTATGGATATCTATGGTGGATATACAAGAAAAACAACCAAGTTGAAATAATGAAAAAGATTGCGAACACTGGTAAATATGATTCCTATGCTGCGTGTGGTGTTGGTGGATCATTAATCCACATAATACCTGAAAAGCAAATCGTGATAAGCATCACATGTTCACTAGTCTATCGTCCAAATCTAAGATTCGATTTAATTAACAAGAATTTGATTCCTCTAATTGATAAACCTTTATAAATTATACTTTCAAATTCTCGTTTTACATATTTGCTCCTGCCATAATTAACATTTCCACAATCTCAGTAAACCCATTTTCAGAAGCATAATAAATAGCACTGTGTTGATCATTATCAACTGTATTAACCTCTACCTCATTTTCTATCAAAACATTTACAACATCATTGGCTCCTACCATGGCTGCTACTATCAATGGTGTTTCTCCTGCTTCGTTTTTCACATTGATATCTGCTCCATGATTTATCAATGATATACTTGCAAATTTATTATGAAACTTACTTGCATAATGTAATGGTGCATTTCCATTTAATAATTTCAAATTACTATCGGCTCCATTTTCTAAAAGCATATCTACCAAATGTAAGTTATTTTGTTTCATAGCCAAAATAAGTGCTGTTTCACCACCATCATTTACAGCATTCACCTGTGTACTCTCTTGTTTAAGCAATACTAAAACAACCTCACTTTGGTTGTTGTACACCGCTTGATGTAATGGCCTATTCCCCACTGCATCACTACTTTGATTTTCCTCACTCAACAAGACAATAATATCTCTTAATCCATTGGCTGTCGCATGATCAAGAGCCTTATGCCCGTTATTATCAGAAATACTTTTATCGGCACCTTGTTCCAACAAATATTTTGTCGCTTCACTTTTACCATTTATAACTGCATACATAAGTGCTGTTCTTCCATCTTTATCCGTACTATCTATATCCAATCCACTTTGCAATAATAAAGATATAATATCTTTATTTCCATTCATTGCTACTTGATGCAGTGAAGTCATACTCATATTATTTGCTACACTTGTATCTGCACCATTATCGATCAATAAACGTACGATGTCTTTTGAACCCTTAGCACAGGCATAAAATAATGCATTGTTACCAAGTGCATCTCGCTTATTAATATCCAAACCACCTTTTTTAAGAAATGCTTCCACCACTCCCTTTTGTCCATTCTTACAAGCATTTAAAAATATTTTTTCCATAGTACCTCCTATATTTTCATTAATAAGTATTGAACTAAATTCTCATTATTATTTTCTGTTGCATATGCAAGTGCATTTTTACCTTCATTATTTACTTCATTAACATCCGGTTCTCCAAATTCAAATAACAAATCGACAAATGCTTTTGCATTTGAATGATTAGCATTTTTCGCTGCATACATCAGTGCTGTATTTCCATCGCTATCTTTTAATTTCATATCTGCATCTGCTTCCAACAAAGAAAGTAAGATATCTTCCATATATCTACTTTCCCCTAAACATACTGACATCAGTGCGGTTACTCCATTTAAATCACATTTATTAACATCTACTTTTTGCTTAAACAATTCTTCTATGAAAACACCTTCAAACGTATAATTGTTATAACCGCTCGCTCGATCAACATTTCTACAAGTCAATGTTAATAAAGTATCCCCTGTATCATTTATTACCTGATTAAAATCAAAACCATGTTCTTTCATAAGTTTAAAAAGCTGTGGGATAACCTTATTCTCATAAACGTTTCCACTTACTGATTTATATGAAGTAAGTGGATATGTTAAAGGAACTTTATCATTACTATCTTTTAAGTTTGGATCTGCATTCGCTTCCAATAACAACTTAATAATATCTATATTTAATTTCATACAAGCGAAAGATAAAGGCAATTTACCTTCTAAATCAATAGAATCAACATAATAAGATTCCCCATAAAATTCATTTGGATCACTCCCTAACTGCAACAAGCTAGCAACTGCTTCAACATCTTCTTTCGCAATTGCTTGCATCATATTCATTCCTTTGGTTTTGGCTTCCATAGAATCATCAGCGTCTACACCATTTAAAATTGCAGGAATTCTAACTTCTAAAGATGCAAATGCTATCTCTTTTGCTGTATGTCCATAATTATCCTTTTGATCAGGATCCAATCCCGCATCTATTAACAATTGAAGTATTTCAATAGCATCATTCATCTTTTTTAAGCTACGTTCATAATGCTCTTTTTGTGATTTTAAATGATCCTTATGTATCCGAACCAGCACCTCATTGCTTTCATCTATCACTTCATTCATTATCTTTTCATATGCTGGTTTGTCATATTTGTGAAAGCTTCCAGCTTCTCGTTGTGCATAATCACAAGCAAAATGTAATGCACTTTCTCCATCCTGACTTACAAAATCCAATTTCTTACCAGCATCAATAACCGCTTTAATAAAATCACGCTTGCCTCGTTGTGCAGCAATCAACAATGCATTCATACCATCATCACTCTTTCGAAGAATACTAACTCCATTATCCAACAACAACATAACAAGCTTATATTCATCAGCCCAAGAACAATAATCTCGACTATCACCATACACTATTTGATGAAGTATCGTATATCCATTGTGATCTTTGGTAGGAATGCTTATTCCTTTGGCTAATAGTTTTTTTAATGAATCATAATCACCATGCTTAGCAATATAGTATGTAAGTGGCATACTATTATACTCTTCATCATAATTCTCTATTGCATCATATAACTGCCAAACTTCTTCTCTATGATCTTCTTTATCCCGGCTTTTATAAAAACTACTAATTTGGTATACTACATCATTTAAACTCATTCCTCATCCTCCTTAATCTTTCTCATAATATCATCTATATTCTTATACTCCTTAAAACCAATTTGATTGTTTATTTCAATGATACGTTGCTTGTTTTTCAATATATAACAAACATCAACAAGTACTCTTAAAAAACGATCTCTACTCATCTCTTTAAAATGATCTATTTCAAATGTAAACATTGGTTGGCGATAATGATTACTCAATTTCGCTTGTGACTGTATCTTTCTCACAATTTCTTCTATAACTGGTTTAGAACTTGTTAATGTTGTTTTTGTAAACAACATTAATCCTTCTTCTAAATATTTCAAAGCCTCTTCATGCAATTCACTTTCTAAACAACATAATCCTAGATTAAATAAAATGGACGCATCTTTATTTCTTTCAAGTTTCTGTAACAACAAAATCGCTGCCTCTACATATTGATGATTCATCATTAACAAAACAGCATCATCTTTTACAGTTATACTATTTACCATTTTATGACTTTCGCCTAATAACATAGCTATCCTCCAATTTCTATTCATACCAAAATAGGTACATACATACAATCCATAGTGTTTGTAAATATGCACCTATTCTAATAACCAAAGCGTTTACTTCTCTACTTAAATTCTTATTTTCTCTTTGTTTCGCTACATTCAAATACTTTATCTATAAGATTATAACTTATCAGATATTTCTTACCCATTTCCACTTTAAACACATTGGTACTTCTTGCTAATGATTTTGCCAGTTTACTAGTTGCCATTTTTTGATAATATTCTAAATCTAGTTCTACTTCTCCAGCAGGAACAAGGATACTATTTCGAATTACCTTACCTGGATTTCTATTTATGGAATGTATTACAAATTCACTTTGTCCTGGATTCATAAGTACCTTTTCCTTTGGCAAGACTGGATAATCAAAAACAACTTCCACTAAATTAGGATCTGACTCTAACATCTCCTTCTTTTTTTGTTTTTGCTTTTTTCCAGAAACAATCATTAAAACAACTAAACCTACACACACGGTGCCAAATACTCCTAAAAACAAGGGAAGGTTATTGGCAATAAAATCTTCATTCATACGGTTCTCCTTTCAACAATAACTGTTTTTTCTAATCCATGGGTCACCCCATAATAGATATGTCTATTATTTCTAAAGCTCATAAATAAATTGTTTTTGTTTTTTAAATACTACTTCCAAATGATTACATAAGTTACCATACTTCATATAATAAGGTAATTGAGGATTTATATATCCAAAGTAATATACATAATTCTTTCCTTGGTATTGAAAGCTCATTGAGCGTTTTTGATTTGACATAGCATTATTATATTTTGGAGGTGTTACCTTTACACTTTTCATCTGTGCAATTTCAAATGTTTCTTCATCAATGGTAAGAAATGTATCATCCAATACAAGTCGTGATGGAATTTCTTTTGAAATAGCTTTTAATTGTTTTCTAAACGAGAAAAAAGGAATACCTAAACACATCATCAAAATCATTGCTATCATCGCTAAAAACGGTCCAATCATTTCTGATGAGAATGCGTTGACTCCTGTATTCAATAACACAAGATACAAACCAATGCATATAACTGATGAAAGGCTAAGGAAAATAATCCATAATTTCGTTTGTCGCTTATATTCCTTAAGCATCAAATCATCTTTAGGAATATGATAAGTTTTCTTCAACCCTTCTGTTTCTATAACATCCTCAACCTCTTCATCTTGAGTTGCTTTTTCATTTCTCAACAAGTAAATATCACTAATTAATTTTTGAAACGTCTTTTTTGAAAATCCACTACACCGATAATCTTTTCGCTTATTATCTCCATGAATCACACGAATATAAAAGGTCTTCCCTGTAGGTAATCCATTTACATAATGGTTTACAATATATGATGAGATAACTGGTTCATGCATTGATATTTTATGATATGCTCTATTAAAGAGTGAAAAAACAATAGCTTCATCATCTACAGTTACTTTAATATAGTGTAATAGTGCATTCATAACTCCTAATACAAAAGCAATCCCTAAAATAATAGTAACCACTTCATCAAGTTTTTTATCCCCTAATAACATAAAAAGAAGTATTAAAATAAAACTACTTACAAAAATTGCCCAAACAAAATATGAACATAATTTATATACGGAACTTTTATAAACTTTCATATAACCTCCTCTACTTCAACACTTATCATGTAAGTGCAATCTAAAAATCAATAACAAGCTTCTTTATACAATCAAATCCTGTACTAAATGTTTTTTTATCAAATTCTTTGTCTCTTCCACCGTTGTAGGCCAATTTTCAAAACATGCCTTACCCAATTCAACCGAATTCACCATATGAAAAAAAACAATTGGTTTATGGATTCCATCACAAACAATAAATGCGAAATTCTCTTCTTTTGGAAATGCTTTTGTATTTACAATCCAATCCCCATATTCATAAACGGCATCTCCATATCCTGAAAATATATAACTAATTCTTTCTTCTGGAGGCAATGCATTTTCAATTCTTATCTTTTGCCATTGCTTCTCTACATATTCAAATTTATCTGGATCTAGATGATAAGAAAGACTCCAAAAAAGCATGGATGGTTTCCCATTTAATTTCAAAGTCTTTTCTACCATATCGATACTTTCTTTCATCACTGTTTTTTCTATTACCACTTCATAATATTCTAATTTATCCACACAAATACTCCTTCAAACTATCACCATTTAAAATACCCTCTAATATATAGATGCAAAAAAACATAAATAGGTGCACTTTTTATGTTTTTTTTTACTTATTTCTTTTCGATTATGCTTTTCTCTTCAGCATAAAAAAGGAATAATGCTATAATAATGTAAATCGAGGTGGTTTTATGCTTCCAGGAGCAAGAATTTATAAAACATTAATTGCAGTTACAATATCTTTGATTCTAAGTAGATATATTTTAGGATTATCTGGATTTTATATGACAATTGCAGTTGTACTATCCATGAAAACCGATCCCCAAAAATCATTGATCTATGGAAAAAACAGAATCATTGGTACCTTGCTTGGTGGTATTCTAGGCTATATTATCATGGTTGTTATCCGCCATACGCCTTTTATAAGTGAAGATTCTATTTGGATGCTTTTCATAAATGTAGGTTGTATCTTCTTGTTGCTATGGTTTTCTAAACTTACGCATATGTCGGAAACAGGAGCGGCATTGGGGTGTGTTATCTTCTTCTCAATCACATTGATTCGCTTTAATGCGCCAATCTTTGACTATGTCTTTATTCGTGTCTTAGAAACAACCATTGGTGTTATTATTGCCATGGGAGTAAATTATATAAAACTTCCTAAATCAACTACAAAATAAATGTTGCTTTTTTTATTGACTTAGAGTCCACTCCAACTGATACAATTAAGTTATCAAATTAGATAAGTAAGAAAGAGGTTTATAAAAATGGAATATTGTAAAATAGGAGTTTCTAATAAGCAAGTATCAAAATTGTGTTTAGGTTGTATGACTTTTGGAGATAATCAAACACAATTTCATGATTGGACATTGCCTTATGAAGAATCAAAAGAAATCATCAAACACGCACTAGATTTGGGAATTAATTTCTTTGATACTGCAAATGTTTATTCAAAAGGAACAAGTGAAGAATATTTAGGAAGAGCATTGAAAGAGTTAGATGTAAATCGTGAAGATGTCTTTATTGCTACTAAAGTTTATTTTAATGATGGCAAATTATCTAAAGAAGCAATTAATAGAGAAATTGAATTATCATTAAAACGATTACAAACAGATTATATCGATTTATATATTATTCATCGTTTTGATAAAACAACACCCATAGAGGAAACCATGAACGCTTTAAATGATTTAGTACAATCTGGCAAAGTTAAAAACATTGGAGCAAGCGCAATGTATGGATACCAATTCCATAATATGCAAGAAATTGCTGATAAAAACGGTTGGGCAAAATTTGTGACAATGCAAAATCATTACAATATGCTATATCGAGAAGACGAAAGGGAATTAATACCTGTTTGTAATCAATATAAAACATTGTTAACACCTTATAGTCCTCTAGCATCTGGAAGATTAGCGCGAGCTGAATGGCATACAAACACAAAAAGAAGTCAAACAGATAATACAGCTGCTCATAAATATGATGGCTTTGAGGAAGCTGATAAAAAGATTGTAGGTAGAGTTTTAGAATTAGCAAAAAAGTATAATTGTACAATGACACAGATTGCTCTATCCTATTTATTTGAAAAAGGTGTAACAGCACCAATTATTGGGGCAAGTAAAATCAAATATTTAGACGATGCATGTGGAGCTTTCCATGTTCATTTAACCATAGAGGATATAGCATACTTGGAAGAATTGTACATTCCCCATTCTATTGTTGGGGCATTATAAAGCAATAGACAAGTATAAAAAATTAAAGGCCATTCATTTCGCTATATAAAAAAACCAGAATTTTTTTGAATTCTGGTTTTTTTATTAGTCTACACAAGCTAAAATCTTCAAACTACTTTCAAATCATAAGAACCTTCATAGATTGGAACCAATTGCATAAAGTATGGTTCTAAAAACTCATTGATAACCTTACACAGTTCCTCAGGTGTTTGTTTTTTATCACCCGTTTGTCTTAATTCCACAACTTCATTGCCACAAGCTCCTGCACTATGTAAACGATATCCAATCTTTTTATTTTCTAAATATTGATTTGCTTGATACATTTTATTAACATCTAAAACTTTACTCATATTATCACCCTGTATGTATCATAGCATAGCTTATCGAATAATATCCATCATTTTGAAAATGTCTTCTGAAGCCATTTGGAATTTAGACTTTTCAATCAAAATATTTTTACCCGTCATGATATACGATGGAAAAATTCGTTTGCCATCATAATACAACTCACTATTTCTAAGTTTATATGTTGAAATAGATGGTACTGCATTCTTTTTGCTTGCCTTCTTTGTTATCATATTAAACGCCTTTTTCGCAACATCTCCCATCAACATAACAACTTCTAAATTTTCAAATAAAGCAAGCTCCTTTTCTAATATCTGAGCATGATCTTTAATTTTTGCTGTTTCAATTGCATATTCATCCTTTGGTGTTTTCACCGCATTCGTAATATAGATACCTGCATCAATAATTTCCTGAATATCTTCAACCTCTATTCCAGCTGCATGAAACAATGCAATGGTTGTCTCCATATAGAGAGGATTTTTCTTATCACTATAAAAATCATCTTTTACATCATTCGCTACAACCTCATTGATCATAATTGCTTTTATCTTATCTGGATGTATTTCAAAATCAGGTAGATAAGAAAGCATTTTATCTCCATCCACATAATGCTCTTTAATATACCCTTCCAACTCTTTTTTTACATTCATATTAAGCACCTACTTTCTTAATTGCTTCTTCGTGAAGCTTTACTATTTTTTGTCTAAGTCTTTCTGGTTTTATAATCTCTACTTCGCCCCCCATTGATAACAAAAAGGAATCCATCCATTCATCTATCAATAGGTTTACTTTCACACTTACGCCTGTTGAAACCTCTTCGATTGCACTTCTTGCAAAGATATCATACACACGATAAGCCACCCGTTTAGAAAATAGAAATTCACAATATTCATAATCCTTCTTATCCACTTGTACCTCATTATAGGTAAGTCTAGAAAAGGTTTTTTCTTGTACTTCTATTTTTAAAATACGAGTAAGTCGAAACATACGCATAGCTGCTCGTTTATGACAATATCCTTCTAAATACCATCCACCTCCTTGATATTTCAAATAGTATGGGTCTACCATACGTAAAGAATGACCATTTACTCCATGATAGGCAATGATGATTGTTTGTGTTTGCAAGATTGCTTTTTTAAGTTTTTGAAAAAGATCAATATCCGCATTTTTATCATCACCCCATCTAGTTAAATCAATTTTCAACCAATCTTCATCTAAATGTTCAAAACCATTTAACTTCGCTAATATCGATTTTATATTCCAGTGTTCACTTTCTTCTACAGCTTTTAAAATAGCTAATAAAGATGTCATCTCTTCCTCGTTAAACAACGCTTTATCCAAGATAAAATCATCCTTTAAATAGATTCCTCCTTGATAACCAACATTTGCATATATTGGTATTCCAGCTTGACTTAAAGAATCAATATCTCGATAAATCGTTCGTGTCGATACTTCAAATTTTACTGCTAATTCTTCAGCAGTAGTTTTTCTTTTTTCCAATAAATAATAAAGAATATAAAACAATCTGCTTTTTTCCATAACACACCTCTAAAATTACTATACCATAATTATCTTGACATCTTTTGTCATATTGCTATTCATGTTATAATCTAACAATGAAAAAGAAAACACTAAGTGAAAAAGAAAAAATGCTCCAAGGACTTCCCTATAATGCAAGCAATCCTCGCCTTGTCCTAGAAAGAGATCGAGCGGCACGTATTTTAAATCGTTACAATCGAAGAACTTTTCACGAAACAAATATGCGTAGTAGAACTTTACGCAAATTGCTCAACACATCTGGTAATTTTTGGATTAAACCACCCTTTCATTGTGATTATGGATATAATATTTTCATTGGAAAAGATCTCTTATGCAATTATGGTTGTGTAATGCTCGATGTATGTAAGATAACAATCGGTGATAATGTATTATTAGGTCCTGGTGTAAAGTTGTTTACTGCTGCTCATGCTATTAACCCTATAGAGCGAAAAAATGGAGTTGAATTTGGTAAACCAATCACTATCCATAATAATGTATGGATTGGTGGAGGATCAATTGTTCTTCCTGGTGTTGAAATTGGTGAAAATAGTATCATTGGTGCAGGAAGTGTTGTTAGTAAATCCATCCCTGCAAATGTCGTTGCTGTAGGAAATCCATGTAAAGTCATAAAGAATATATAAAAACAGTCACTATTTTGAAGTGAACCCAATTAGTTGGACACAATAATTAAATAGTCGTTAAGGACTGATTCCTGAATTCCACAGGAGTTAGTCCTTTTAATGTTTTTGT
>NZ_JAQFIQ010000064.1 GCF_029504745.1 Breznakia sp. PF5-3
TACTGTAATTGCTACTTTTGATCCATCCACTGTACTACTTGCTTCCGCTTTCGCTAAGTCTATTACTTTCGCATTATTTAATCCTGCTACTTCTTCTTTACTAATTGCAAAATCATTTGCTCCTATTCGTTCTTTATTCGTTGGATTTTCTTCTATAGAATCTTTTACTGTTACCTTTACAGTTTTGCTTACTGCTGATGCTCCACTTCCATAACTATATGTTACATTATAACTTCCTAGTGTTCCTGCTTTAATTGTTGTAAAAGTCATCGCTGTTACTACTGGTGTTGGATTGCTTCCATCTGCACTTGTTACTTTTGCATCATTTACTGTAATTAATGCTTCTTTGTTTGCTAATGCTTTCGCTTCAGCTACAGAAATAAATGCGTCTTTTGCACTAAGTGCATTTGATCTATCATTTGATATTTCATTTTCATCTGCTACTACTGTTACTTTTACGGTAGTACTTTTTAAACCTGTGCCACTTCCATAACTATACGTCACATTATAGCTTCCTAGCGTTCCTGCTTTAATTGTTGTGAAATCACTTGCTGTTACTACTGGTGTTACACTTGTTCCACCTGCTGTCGCTGTTGCACTGTTAACATTTATCAATGCTTCTTTATTTGCCAATGCTTGTGCTTCACTTACTTTTATAATTGCATCTTTTGCATTTACTGATGTTTGGCTTCCATCATCTGTTATCGTTACTACTACACTCTTTTCTACTAATGTAGCTCCACTTCCATAACTATAATTTAAGGTTACTGTTTTTGCTGTTGTCGCATTTTTTACTAATGCATATTCAGTATCACTTAATTTTGGTTTATCTGTTGTTCCATCTACTTTTGTTACAACTGCTTTTGTTGCATCTAATAATGCATCTTTATTTGCCAATCCATTTGCTTGTGTTAATGTTAATGTCACATTTTCTGCATTTAATGAATTCTCTCCATTTGTTTTTGCATCATCTGCAATTACTGTCACCTTTACTGTTTTACTTACAGCTGATGCTCCACTTCCATAACTATATGTTACATTATAACTTCCTAGTGTTCCTAGTTTGATTGTTGTAAAAGTCATCGCTGTTACTACTGGTGTTGGATTACTTCCATCTGCACTTGTTACTTTTGCATCATTTACTGTAATTAATGCTTCTTTGTTTGCTAATGCTTTCGCTTCGCTTACTTTAATAAATGCATCTTTTGCACTAAGTGCATTTGATCTATCATTTGATATTTCATTTTCATCTGCTACTACTGTTACTTTTACGGTCGTACTTTTTAGAGTTGCTCCGCTTCCATAACTATACGTCACATTGTACGTTCCTAGCGTTCCCGCTTTAATTGTTGTGAAATCACTTGCTGTTACTACTGGTGTTACACTTGTTCCACCTGCTGTCGCTGTTGCACTGTTAACATTTATCAATGCTTCTTTATTTGCCAATGCTTGTGCTTCACTTACTTTTATAATTGCATCTTTTGCATTCACTGATGTTTGGCTTCCATCATCTGTTATCGTTACTACTACACTCTTTTCTACTAATGTAGCTCCACTTCCATAACTATAATTTAAGGTTACTGTTTTTGCTGCTGTCGCATTTTTTACTAATGCATATTCAGTATCACTTAATTTTGGTTTATCTGTTGTTCCATCTGCTTTTGTTACAACTGCTTTTGTTGCATCTAATAATGCATCTTTATTTGCCAATCCATTTGCTTGTGTTAATGTTAATGTCACATTTTCTGCGTTTAATGAATTCTCTCCATTTGTTTTTGCATCATCTGCAATTACAGTTACTTTTACAGTTTTACTTACTGCTGATGTTCCACTTCCATAACTATATGTTACATTATAACTTCCTAGCTTTCCTGCTTTGATTGTTGTAAAGTCACTTGCTGTTACTACTGGTGTTGGATTACTTCCATCTGTACTTGTTACTTTTGCATCATTTACTGTAATTAATGCTTCTTTGTTTGCTAATGCTTTCGCTTCGCTTACTTTAATAAATGCATCTTTTGCATTTATTGCTTTTGTTTTATCTGGTGATACTTCCCAACCTTTGTCTAACACGACATATGTTTTTGCTTTCGTCTCAGTTAAATTTGTTCTTGTGTCTTTTAATGTATAACTTACTACATATGTTCCAGGACTACTTGTATTAATTGCTGTCGTTGGTGAGTAAGTTAATTTCAAATTCGTAGGATCGCTTGCCAAAGAAAGTAAACTACTTCCATCATAAGTTTTTCCTTTAAGTCCATCTCTTAAATTTATTGTTGCACTTCCATATTCAATAAACACCTTTTCTACACCTACATTCAATGTAGGGCGTCCCACCACTTTAAACTGTGCACTTGTTGATGTTATTGGGTCAAAAGGCATCTGTCCAAAGGTTGCTACCTCGGTAATTGTTGTTTGACCATTTCCTACATCTGGTGCTGTCATTTCATAAGTAAATGCGGTCTTTCCTGAATTTACATTTGATGCACTTAGTGGTACTACTAAATTGTTGGAAATATCAGTTGTATTGTATGCATTAACATTGTTAGTTATACTAGTTCCGTTTGATTTTGGATTATTTCCAGTAAAAAGATTTCCTTCGCTATCTTTTAATTGCTCAATACGCGTATTTGCATTAATAGTTGCTAGTGCTGTACTACTTACTGTTGTCAACTCATGTTTCACTTGAATCGTTTCATTAGGGTATGCAAAACTTGTTGTTGTATTTACTTGTGTCTCAAAAATCCCATCCTTATTTCTATCAGCCCAAAATGATGTAGCATCATGAGTAGGTGGCCAATCTGTATAATATGTAGAATTGAAAGTAAGCGACGCAGTTCCTACCGGTGTAGAAGTACCATCTGGATGTACTTCTGGAACCCAGCTACTCATAGCAAAATATACATTTTTATAATCGGATCCAAATACAGTTTTACCTCCAATAGAATAGATTCTTTGAAATCCCCCTATACTTACTGTCAATTGACCATCGCCTGTTTCTGGATTAGTACACACAAAATTCATTTTAAAATCTTTTGCGTTACTGCCTCCCACAACGTTTCTCTCATAACTTTCACCACTTATTGGTTTTAATACACTATGGGTTGTACCCTTCATATAATATCCATAAACCCCATTACCAAAAGCACTAGTTGAATAAGCAGAATCTAGGGTAAACATTGCATTCCACAATAATCCATTTGGCATTTGTGATTGATTTATATTTGACAAAGTATAACCATTTTGTCTTTCCACAGTATATAAGTTTTTATCTACCATCCCTGTGTTATACATGATGTGACCTGCTGTTACTTCTTTATTAGGGTTTGTATGTAATGCAAAACTAACTCCATCTGCTTCTGCTGCAGTAAACGTTCCTTCAATTACAAAACTACGTGAAAAATCTAAGGTAAACTTTGAATTTACTAATCCTGCTGTATATTTGGAAAAACTTATTGTGTTCCCATTGATAAATGGAGAATTTGTATCTTCTGATTTTGATATTTTAAATGCTTCAGATAAGCCTCCTGAAGAGAATGGTGTGACTAATTTTGTCATCACATCTGTCGAAACTTGATCTGACTTTTCTTTTTGTACTGATTGAATATTATCTACTTCTACACTAATTGTCGTATCTAATTTTTCATATCCATCGTCAGATGCGTTTTCTTCACTATCTCCTGCTTTATTTATTTTTTTTATATAACTTACATTAAAGTTAAATGTTCCGTTTTCATTTGCCTCATAAGTAGGATTACTCAAATCAACTTGCACACCTAAGTCATCTTTAATTGCAACAATTTCATACATTGTTGTATCAACATCAGATAAATCAAAGTTGATTGATGCCTTCGTCTTATCATCACTGTACTCAACGTCACTGCGTATCTGTGGTATATTTTCATTTTCATTTGCTACCACATTTGAATACAAAGATGAAACACTTGTAATTCCTATCATGAAAGCAATTAAAACTTTCGTAAATTTACTAATTTTTTTCATTTTTTTTCCTTTCTGTTAATAATTCTTTAAACTATTCCTATGCGTTTCTTTTATCGCCCTTCATTCCCTCCTTTAACGCAAAAGCAATTTCATTAAAAAAACGAAAACCCCAATTCGTTGATTTAAGTAATAAAATTGCTTTTTCAAACGTTAGACGGTCTCTTCTCAATACTGGTTTTAAATTTCTTAAAATAATTTTCACTATTCGTTTACACTATAAAAATAGTGTTACTGTTTTAACTTTATATACGCACTATATTTTCAAATTTTAAATAGCTTTGTAATATGATTAATCAATATTGATAACGTATCGTTCATAATTCCCTGCAATATTATACACATATAGTTCAAGTATCCCATTAAAAGGCCCTTTGATTTGATGATCATTTGATAAACTCTCTTTCTTTTGGTCATGAACATAATAAGATTTTTCATAATCAATTTTAATATCGTCAATAATATCAAATGTAAGTACATTATTTTTATACTTAATATTTTCTAATTTTGGCTCATCACGATAAATATTTGTAATCTTTATCGTCTTGTAATCTTCTTCAGTTGAAACTATATATGTTCCATTTTCATTCACAATAAAACTAATATAGTTTTCTTTTTTATCGCGGATATTCAAACTTTCTCCATCTTTATTTTTTATTTTAACTTGTTGTCTTGCAACTGGTTGATTAAAATACGCGTATACAATTACATCTTGATTTGTTAAAGCTGTATCATAGGTAATAGTCTCTAACATAAGACTGATATCTTCACTTTGATTTGTATAATTATAATAAAGTATCCCTGCTGTTGAAAACACGCCCAACGCAAGGAGCGCTCTCCCTATTTTTTCAGTAATTGAAACAATCCCCATCTTAGCTGAACTTGGTAATGCTTTTTCGGTGATTAATCCAAAAATAAACTTACTTTTATCCGCTGGCATTGAAATATTTTCCACCATGTAGGAAAAAAACTGAAAATACATTAATGGAAATACAATATTCATGTTCTTTGTTGTCAGCCCCTTTTTATATAAATCTGGTTTAATCATATCGCGTACGATTTTTAACCTTGTTTTTACTGTACCCTCTGGCATCTGCATAACTTCAGCTATTTCTTTGACACTTAAATCATCAAAATATTTTAATTTTGCAATTTGTTCATAATTAGTAGGCATCTTTGCAAATTCTGTAGCTATGGTGTTCCATATTTCATTGCGATTAAATAAAGTAGCTGAATTTTCTTTATTTTCAAGTGTATCAATGATTCCATCATCACTATATGTCTGTTTTAACGTTCTACTATTTTTTCTTAAGATTTCAATAATTTGTCGATATGCAACTGAAAAAAGCCATGAATGAAATGCAGAAAAATTATTGAGTGTATGAATTTTTGTGTATACTTTAATAAATGTTTCTTGAACAACCTCTTCTGCGTCTGCATTGTTTTTTAAATATGAAACAGCAAAATAATATATTGTTGATTCATAGTGTGCATAGATTTTCTCAAAAGCTTTCTGATCCCCTTTCATTAACTGCAATACAGTTTCATCTTCAATCTTTTTTGTTTTCATACTTTCGCCCTCACTTTTTACTTTAAACAGAACCTGTCATAAATAGGACGAAGTAATTGTAGATTTCGTTTAACTTTTTTTTATTTTCATAATTTTTATAAAAAAATACCATGATGAATACTCCTTATACGAAATATTAATCATGGTATTTCAAGTAACCTTATTTTGCTTTCACTTTTATCCAAAGCTCAGCTAATACCTTTTTCATTTTCTCATTATAGTTAAAGATTTCATCTTTTTCATATCCGCTACGAGGAATATAAGCACTGTTCCCTTTAAACTCATTATTTGCTAATTTTTCTCTTACCTTTTCTACACTTGATGTATAGCCTACATAAGCAGAATTGCCTTCTGCTACACTCTCTTCAAGATTGTAGTTAATATATTCCTCAGCTAGTAAAGGACATGTACTATTCTTAGGAATTACCATTCCATCTGACCATAGATTTGTCCCTTCTAATGGTTCAAAATATTGCATCTTAGAATTTTCATCATGGATATAAGCAGCATCGCCACTATAAACAACAGCAATATCCTTTTCACCATTGATCATTCCATCAATAACTTCATCTGTGACAATAACTGGATTATTTTCTTTCAACTCTTTAAGCCATTCATAAGCTTCATTGATTTCTTTCTCATCCGTTGTATTCATAGAATATCCCAATGCTTTCAATGCCATCATGAAAGAATCTCTTTCACTATCATAAACATATATTCTACCCTTATACTTAGGATTTTTTAAAACATTAAACCCTTCTTTTTCAACATCTTCTTTCTTCACTGTTTCACTATTGTAGATAATTCCTACACTTCCCCAAAAATATGGAATACTATATTCATTTTTAGGGTCATAAGACAAATTCAACACTTCAGAAGATAATCCACCATAATTGGTAATATTTTTTAAATCAATCTTTTTCAACATGTCTTCTTGAATCATTCTTTCTATCATATAATCTGATGGAATTAATACATCATAACTCTCTCCACCTAACAGTTTTGTATACATTTCCTCATTGGAAGCAAAAACAGAATAATTTACAGTTACATTATATTTTTCTTCAAACCCTGAAATTGTGTCTTCTCCTACATACTCCCCCCAATTAAATACATTTAACGTATTACAACCATATTCTTTGATTGGATCTATCTCACTTGAAGCATTTCCTCGCAATGCATTCAATCCAGCAATCCCCAATCCTAAAACAATCGCTGAAATTACAAACACATGACGATATGATCGATTGGTATATCTCTTTTTTCGCATAGACACAAGGTTCACCACAACAAGAGCAACTGTAATAAATAGGACTATGATAGTTGATAAAGAGTTAATCGTTGGATTTACCCGTTTTGACATTGTATACACCATTATTGAAATATTATTAACGCCTTTTCCGGTTACAAAATAAGAGATAATAAAATCATCAAATGACATTGTAAAAGCAATCAATGCTCCTGCTACAATTCCAGGCATCAATTGAGGTATCACTACTTTGCGAAGTGCATAAAAAGGGGTAGCTCCCAAATCCATTGCAGCCTCTGCTAAATTTGGATCTAAACGTCGTATTCGTGGCATAACACTTAGCATCACATAAGGGATACAAAAAATAATATGAGATAAGAGTAAAGTGAAAAAACCTTTTTCAATATGTAATGAAGTAAAGAATAACATCAATCCAATAGCGGTAACAATCTCTGGATTCATAATTGGTAAATTATTGATTTGTATTACAATCTCCCGTAATATTTTCTTTGATCTTGAAAGTCCAATACTAGCCAATGTTCCAACAATCGTTGATACAACAGTTGCAATAATTGCAATCAACAATGTATAGTAAATCGATTCCAGCATTGTCTTATTAGCAAACATTTGCTCATACCAACGAAGTGAAAATCCTGTAAACTTTGATAATGACTTAGAACTATTAAAAGAAAAGAACATCATATATATGATAGGTAAATAAAAGAAGACAAGCATTCCACCTAAAAAGATTTTTGATCCAATTCGCTTTTTCATTACGAATCACCACCATTCTTATCTAAGCGTTTCGTTAGATACATAGATACCATAATCAAAAGTGCCATGATTAAAGAAATTGCACTTCCAAAATTCCAATCTCCTGTCGAAACAAAATAGTTTTCAATCAGATTTCCAATTAGCAATTGTCCTCCCCCCAATAATTTTGGAATAAAGAAACTACTAACTGCTGGTAAGAATACAAGGGTAATTCCTGAAATCACACCTGGCAAGGACAATGGGAAAATAACTTTTTTAAATGTTTCAAAAGGAGTAGCTCCTAAGTCACTACTTGCTTCCAACAAACTTTTATCTAGTTTTGCCAAAGATGAATGAATTTGAAGAATCATAAATGGTAGAAAGTTATATACCATTCCTAAAATCACTGCAAATTCAGTATGAATCATATGAACTTTTCCAACCCCAAAAAAACTTAAAATATTGTTGATGACACCATTGTCATTTAAAATGCCAATCCATGCATAAGTACGAACAAGCATATTAATCCACATTGGTAATGTTATCAACAAAATAAAGAAACCATTGTGTTTTACATTCATTTTTGAAATTAGATATGCTGCTGGATACCCAATTAAAATACAGATTACAGTTGTAATTAGAGCGATTCGAAACGAATCAATTAATACACCTAAAAATACATTATCTTGAAAAAAACGAATGAAATTCTCAAAAGTGAAATGAAATGTCATAACATCATTTCCTTGTGAAGTAAAAGCATAAAGCAAAATTAATAGCATTGGTACAACCAAAAAAATACTAATCCATATAACATATGGTTGTATGAGTTTTTTATAACTTTTCATGTTAGAACCCCATTTTTTCCATCACATGGATATCTTCTGGATCAAAATCAATTCCTACATGTGTATCAACAGTTGCATTTCTAGTTGTATGAATTTTAAACTCTCTACCTATTGTTGAAAACGATACAATATATTTTCCTGGTGTTAGTTCATCAACATCAAAATCATAATCAACATTTCTGACTTCAATATCTTCATCTGTATCCAAATTCCAACTTACCGCATCTGCCCAAGTTCTCAAATCTGTATCCAACGCTTGGCTTTCCTGAATTTCATCTAGGGTAGTAAAAAAATCAAAAGCTGCAATCCCAATCCGCTTCTTTTCATCTGTTACATATTTTTGCTTTACCACAAAAATATCAACTTGAATCTTAGTACCTTTGCTCGTTGAGAAAGTAACTGGATAAGTTCCTGCTTCTGCTTTTATATCATACTCTATATTGGCAATCGACAAATAATCTTCACTTTCCGCATCCCATGCCTGTGCATCTGCTCTAGCGATAATATCGTCATCATTCAATTCTTCTAAATCTTGAATATCTAAATAGAAATTATTTGCTGATATGTATTCACCTGCTTCTTCATTATATATAGGTTTCTTTTCATACACAGTCAATGTGACATCAACATGGCTTCCTCTCGATGTTTCGACAATAATTTCATTGTGCACGCCCTTAAACAAAACAGATAATACTTTCCCATTCAATTTTCCTTTTCCCTTTTTCACAATATCTATATCTTCAGGACGAATCACAATATCAACATCTTCATTCTTTTTAAATCCAAAATCAACACATTCATAGTTATGCTCATCAAAAGCAACTAGATAATCTTCTTTCATGATTCCATCAATAATATTACTATCCCCAATAAAATTTGCCACATATTCGTTTTCTGGCTCATTATAGATATCAGTTGGTGATCCAACTTGTTGGATTTCTCCATCTCTCATGACAACAATTTTATCTGACATTGTTAATGCCTCTTCTTGATCATGCGTCACATAGATAAACGTTATTCCTACTTCTTGTTGAATCTTTTTAAGCTCTAATTGCATTTCTTTTCTCAACTTTAAATCAAGTGCCCCTAAAGGTTCATCCAATAGCAAAACCTTTGGTTCATTTACAAGCGCACGAGCAATAGCAATACGTTGTTGTTGCCCACCAGAAAGTTGATCGACATTTCTCTCCTCGTACCCTTCCAAGCTTACTAGCTTCAACATTCTTGTAACTTTTTGACGAATAACATCATCACTCATTTTTTTGATTTTTAAGCCAAATGCTACATTATCATAAATATTCATATGTGGAAACAATGCATATTTTTGAAATACGGTATTGAGTTCTCTTTTGTATGATGGAAGCTTTGAAATTTCTTCATTATCAAAAACAATACTGCCTTCATCTTGTTCCAAAAAACCTCCAAGAATTCTAAGTAATGTGGTTTTACCACAACCTGATGGTCCTAGTAAAGTTACAAATTCATTTTCATAAATATCCAAATTAATACCTTTAAGAACCAATGTATCATCAAAGTTCTTAACGATATTTTTAAACTGTATCAATTTTTTCATTTCCAAATCCTCTCTTAAAAATTTGGTGGCGAAATAATCCATAGAATTTCTGCTGTTCTATCTCCTTTATTTTTTAAATAATGGGTATGCTTCCCATTCAAATAAAATGTTTCTCCCTTATTCATCTTTTCTATTTTGCCACCATTTATTAGTTCTATTTCTCCATTTAAAACAAAGCCAAACTCTTCACCCTCATGTGGTTCAATCGGTGAAGATTCTGCATTCGGTGCTAACTTTAATATAATTGGTTCCATATCATTCTTTTGTGCGTTAGGAACAATAAACTTCGTGGTGGCACCATCTTTTTCATTAATATAGTAATCATCCTCGCCAAAGACAAAACGAGTATTCTTTTCCTCTTTAAAAAATTCACTTAAATTGGTTCCTAGTGCTTCCAATATATCTTCTAGTGTTGCAATAGAAGGAGAAGTAAGATCACGTTCTAGCTGACTTAAAAAACCTTTGGTAAGCTCACTTCGAGCTGCCAATTCTTCTAATGTTAAGTTATTTTTAGTTCTCAATTCTTTAATTTTTAAGCCGATATTCATACGTCTCCTTTCTGTTTAGTAATACTAAACTTTCTTTGATTGTTTATTAAACCAATACTTATTATATATTCTTTTCAAAAAAATGCAATATAATTACCATTGATTCTTATTTTTCCTTGATTATTAAACTTAAAGCAACAGGTTGTTGCATTAAGATGAAACCGGTATAGTAGAAGGAGCTTTGTGTTTTGTGAGAAAGGATAATATT
>NZ_JAQFIQ010000065.1 GCF_029504745.1 Breznakia sp. PF5-3
AGTAAAATTAAAAGGACTGAGTCCTGTAGCTTACAGAACTCAAGTCCTTCAATTACACCAATGACATTACTTCCAACTTATTGGGGTCACTTCATCATGTCCTTTTATTTCATTATAGCTCCTTTTGCTGCACTATCTACGAGTTGTGCATAACGCTTTAACCAACCACTCGTTACATTTGCAGGGCGAGGTTTAAATGTTTTTCTACGCTCTTCAAATTCTTCATCACTAACGTTTGCTTCAATTGAATAAGCAGGGATATTGATTTCAAGGATATCTCCTTCTTTCAATAAGCCAATCTCACCACCGCTTGCTGCTTCTGGACAAACATGTCCAATAGAAGCACCACGGCTTGCACCACTGAAACGACCATCAGTAATAAGAGCAACACTCTTATCTAATTTCATTCCTGCTAAAGCACTTGTAGGGTTCAACATCTCACGCATTCCAGGACCGCCTTTAGGTCCCTCATAGCGAATAACTACAACATCTCCAGCAACAATCTTTCCAGCATAAATTGCATCAATTGCATCTTCTTCACAATCGAAGATTCTTGCTGGTCCTTTGTGATGAAGCATTTCTTTTGCGACAGCACTACGTTTCACAACACAGCCTTCTTTAGCAATGTTGCCAAATAAGATTGCTATGCCACCTGTTTTTGAATATGGCATATCAATTGGCATGATGGTATTCGTATTGGTGTTTTTAAGATCTTGAATATTTTCACCTACGCTTTTACCACTTACCGTAAGCAAAGATAAATCTAATAAGTTTTGTTTTGCCAATTCGTTTTGTACAGCAGGAATACCACCAGCATTATTTAAATCATGCATATGTGTATCACCTGCTGGAGCAAGATGACAAAGGTTTGGTACTTTTTCACTCATTTCATTAAACATGTTGAGATCAAGAGCAACACCAGCTTCATTAGCGATAGCTAATAAGTGAAGTACACTGTTTGAAGAACAACCTAATGCCATATCACAAGCAAGTGCATTGCGAATTGAGTTTTCATGAATGATATCACGTATTTTAATATCTTTTTCAACTAAGTTCATAATTGCCATCCCAGCTTTTTTTGCTAACTGGATACGTTTACTACTAATAGCAGGAATGGTACCATTTCCAGGAAGTGCGATACCTAAAGCTTCACTTAAGCAATTCATACTGTTTGCCGTATACATACCAGAGCAAGAACCACATCCAGGACAACTGTTTTGTTCAATATCTAATAATTGTTCATCATCAATAAGATTAGCTTTTCTAGCACCAACAGCTTCAAATGTTTTAGATAAAGAGACTTCTTCACCACCACTTATAATGCCTGCCATCATTGGACCACCAGAACATACAACTGCAGGAATGTTCAATCTCGCAGCTCCCATAATCATACCTGGAACTATCTTGTCACAGTTAGGTACTAAAACAAGACCATCAAAGGCATGTGCCATGGTCATAGATTCTACACTATCGGCAATTAATTCTCTTGATGGTAGTGAATAGCGCATACCTGCATGTCCCATCGCAATTCCATCACAGACACCAATAGATGGAACTTCAATTGGTGTTCCACCAGCCATTCGAATCCCAGCTTTTACGGCTTCACTTACCTTGTCTAAATGGATGTGTCCAGGAACAACTTCGCTATATGCGCTGATAACTCCAATCAAAGGACGATCCAATTCTTCTTTTGTATATCCCATTGCATAAAACAAACTTCTTGCAGGAACTTTTTCGATTCCTTCTGTAACATTTGCACTTCGCAATTTCTTTTTATCTATCATATTAATCACCTCATGTTTCTAAAATAGAAGGCAGTTGCCTTCTATTTTTTTAACCAACTCATCATTTTTCTTAATTCAGCTCCAACTTTACACAATAAGCTTTCACTTTCTTTTCTTCTTGTTGATAAGAATTTTGCTTGACCACCAGCATTAAATTCTTGAATAAATTCAGAAGCAAAAGTACCATCTTGAATTTCATCTAATACTTTTTTCATTTCTTTTCTTGTATCTTCAGTAATGATTCTCTTACCAGTACGGTAATCACCATACTCAGCTGTATTCGAAATAGAATATCTCATCATTTCAAATCCACCACTGTTGATAAGGTCAACGATTAATTTCATTTCATGAATACATTCGAAGTAAGCCATTTCTGGTTCATATCCTGCTTCTACAAGTGTATCAAAACCAGCTTTCATAAGTTCTGTAACTCCACCACAAAGAACAGCTTGTTCTCCAAATAGATCTGTTTCTGTTTCTTCTTTGAAAGATGTTTCTAAGATACCAGCACGTCCTGCACCAATTCCACAAGCATAAGCAAGTGCATTGTCTTTTGCTTTACCAGATTTGTCTTGGTAAACAGCAATCAAACTTGGTACCCCTTTACCTTCAAGGTATTGACTACGTACCGTATGACCAGGTCCTTTTGGAGCGACCATGATTACATCGATATAATCAGCAGGGATGATTTGATGATAGTGGATATTAAATCCATGAGCGAACATCAATACATCTCCTTCTTTCATATGTTTTTCAACTTGTGTCTTATAAATGTGGGCAGCACTTTCATCAGGAACTAGCATCATTACAAAGTCTCCAGCTTTTGCTGCATCTTCAATTTCCATAACTTTTAAACCAGCTTCTTCAGCTTGGCTCCAACTCTTTGAACTTTTTCTTAATCCAACAACTACGTTAACACCACTATCTTTCAAGTTTAATGCATGCGCATGTCCTTGTGAACCGAACCCAAGAATCGAAACGGTTTTCCCATCTAATAAACCTAAGTTACAGTCTGTGTCATAATATTTTTTTATCATTTTTCATTTCCTCCCTTATTCGGTCCCAACTAGTGGGCCTCTTGATATACCTGTAATACCAGTTCGACAAACTTCAATTATGTCATAACAGTCAAGCATTTCCATAAAACCATCTAGTTTTTCTGGAGCTCCTGTTAGTTCCACAATCATGCTATCCTTTGATAGACTTATAATCTTTCCTCGATAAATATCAACAACTTCTTTAATTGCTGAGCGTGTATCTTTGGTTGTTTCAATTTTCATTAGAAGCAATTCGCGATACAAACTATTTTCTTTTTCCAAGGTAAAGATATCTCTCACAACCTCTAATTTTTGAGTCTGTGTTAAGATCTGCGATAATGTTTGATCATTTCCCGAAAAGACAATGGTAATTCGAGAAACTTCAGGATTATTGGTAGCTGATACAGTCAAGGAGTCAATGTTGAAACCTCTTCTACCAAAAAGACTGACAATACGTGTTAATACATTTGCATGGTTATCTACAAAAATGCTGATAACTTCTTTCTTTTCACTCATAATCAAATCCTCCTATTCTGTAATCATATCTTCTATCGTACCACCATTTGGAATCATTGGTAATACTTTTTCTTCTCGATCAATGTAACAATCAATCCAAACAGGACCATTTTCTGTTAACGCTTTTTTGAATGCCTCTTCAAACTCTTCTAGGGTTTCTGCATGATATCCTTTTGCACCAAACCCTTCTGCAAGTTTCACAAAGTCAGTTTTACGCTCAGGTGTAGTTTGCGAGAAATGACGTTTATAGAAAGTTGTTTGCCATTGATATACCATACCTAATACTTGGTTGTTCATAATGATTGTAATGATTGGTAAGTTTTGACTAACAGCAGTACAAGCTTCATTTAAATTCATATGGAAACTTCCATCACCAGTGAAGTGAATGATTCGTTTTTGAGGACATGCAATTTGTGCCCCAATAGAAGCACCATATCCAAAGCCCATTGTTCCTAGTCCACCACTAGTTAGAAAAGATTTTGTATTTTTATGTTTTACATATTGTGCTGCCCACAATTGGTGTTGACCAACATCGGTTACATAAATAGTTTCTTTATCTGTTAAATCACAAGCAGAAACAATAATATCTTTCGGACGAAGTTTTGCACCTTCTAATTCGACATTTATTTCTTTACGCCAATTGCATACTTTGTTTACCCATTCATCATGCGTTTTAGCTTCTACAAATGGCAATAATTTTGTAAGTGCTTCTTTGATATCACCAATGATACTATAATTAATTTCAACATTCTTATTTATTTCACTTGCATCAATATCAATTTGAATAATCGCAGCACGTTGTGCAAAGCGGTTGGTATTGAGGGCAACTCGATCACTAAATCTAGTACCTAAAGCGATTACTAAATCAGCTTCATCAACAGCTCGATTTGCGGCCATACTTCCATGCATACCAATTAAGCCTAAGCTTTTTGGATCATCATAGTCGATAACACCGGCTGCCATCATTGTATACGTAGATGGGATATCAGCTTTTTGAATTAATTCAGCTAATTCTTCACGTGCATCGCTCGCTGCAACACCACCCCCAAAATAAATGATTGGTTTTTTTGCCATATTGATGATTTCAGCAATTTCTTTGATATCACCTATTTCAATTTCTGGATGTGGGTGAAGTTCCATTGGTTTTGCTGGTGTAAACTCACACAATGCATTTGATACATCCTTTGTGACATCAATTAAAACTGGACCTTTTCTTCCTTCGTTCGCAATACGGAAGGCATTGCGAAGGGCATCCGCTAAATCTTCAATACGGTTTACAAAGTAATTGTGTTTGGTAATTGGTAATGTCACACCAGTGATACTAATTTCTTGAAAAGCATCTCTACCAATCAAACTATCGGCTACGTTGGCAGTAATTGCTACCATAGGAATACTGTCCATAAATGCTGTTGCAATACCAGTAACTAAATTTGTTGCTCCAGGTCCACTCGTTGCAAACACAACACCAGTCTTACCACTCGCTCTTGCATATCCATCAGCAGCATGAGCAGCACCTTGTTCATGTGCGGTTAATATGTGATGAATACGATCAGAATAATCATATAAAGAATCGTAGATAAATAAAGCAGCGCCACCTGGATATCCAAAGACGGTATCCACACCGTGCTCCAATAAGATTTCCATAATAATTTGCGATCCCCTTAATTTCATAAACAATCCTCGACTTTCTCCATAATTCTGTTTCTATATATTATATATAGAAAGCTCATAGTATATTATATTTATTATATCTAGGATTGAATAAAAATCAATAAAAGATGTAAGAAAACATGAAAAAAATTGAAAAAAATTGTAATTATTTTCAGAAAAAGTTATGAATATATATTCAATTACCCTTACAGAATAAAAAAGTATGGGCAAAAAGGTTTTTATTTATACGAAAATCTAAGAAAATTAAAATAACCATAAAATGAATTTTTTTTGTAGTATAATAAATATGTTAGCGGAGGAACTATGAAAATTTTAGAAGAGCCACTTTTATTGAACGATTTAAAAGAAACATTAAATTTATTAGATGTAGATGATGAATTATTGATTAAACGATCGCAAAAGGAAGCAGCGGTTATTTTATCGTTAGAAAAGTATAACAAGCTAAAAGCAGAAATTTATCAAGCAAAGAAAAAAGATTAAAAAAAAGAGGGCGTTAATATGGAAACAAAAATATTTAAACCGTCGCAAATAAAAGAGGTCTTGGAATGGGTCAAAGAAGGGAAGCTAATAGCCTTTCCAACCGACACAGTTTATGGTTTAGGGGTAATTGGTAATAATGAACAAGCATTGCAGAATTTGAAGAAAGCAAAAACTCGTGATGCACATAAACCAATACCTTATATGGTTTCTTCCATAAAACAAATTGATGAGGTTGCTCATATTGATGAGCGATCCTTGAAGTTGATTCAGAATTTTATGCCTGGAGGTTTAACGGTTATTTTGAGAAAAAAAGATCATGTCCCTGCCTTTGTGAGCAATGGCTTAGATACGATTGCTATACGGATGCCGGATGATACTTTTTTATTAAAGCTGTTGGAAGAGCCAATGCTAGTAACTAGTGCAAATCTATCGGGGGAGGATCCAGGAAGTAATGAAAGGGAAGTGTTGGAGCAATTAGATGGTCGTATAGATGGTATCGTTGCAGGTGAGGCAAGGGCTAATATAGCATCTACGATTGTTGATCTAACTAATAATGAAATGCATATTTTAAGAGAAGGAGAGATCTCTAAACAAGAAATATTAGATATTCTAGAGGAGGAATAAAGAGATGAAAGTAGCCGTAGCATGTGATCATGGAGCATATGAATATAAGGAAAAGGTAATCGAAATTTTAAAATCATTAGAACATGAAGTTGAAGATTTTGGGTGTTATGATAAACAATCTGTAGATTATCCAGATATGGTATATCCAGCAGCGAAATCAGTGGCAGATGGGAAAAATGATTGTGGAATCGTGCTTTGTGGAACTGGTATCGGTGCAAGTATAACAGCAAACAAAGTGAAAGGAATTCGTTGCTCTTTAGTAAGTGATTTGTTTACTGCTAAAGTTACACGTGAACATAATGATTCTAATGTATTAGCTTTAGGACAAAGAGTTTTGGGTGAAAGCATTATGGAAGAAATTGTTCGTACTTGGTTGGCAACACCATTTAGTGAAGATCAACGTCATAAGAATAGGATTGAGAAGATTAAGAGCATTGAAGAGAAAGAGGAATAAAATGAAAGATATTGAAATAAAAAAAGCAATGGATTTAGAAGCGGATCGCCAATTGTACAATATTGAATTAATCGCATCAGAGAATTATGTTTCACAGGATGTATTGGAAGCAGCTGGATCTATTTTAACGAATAAGTATGCTGAAGGATATCCAGGAAAACGTTACTATGGTGGGTGTGAGTATGTGGATATTGTGGAAGATTTAGCTCGTACAAGGTTGAAAGAGTTGTATAATGCAGAACATGCTAATGTTCAACCACATTCAGGTTCACAAGCAAACATGGCGGTATATATGACCGTATTAGAACCAGGAGATAAAGTATTAGGAATGGATTTGGCAGCTGGTGGTCATTTAACACATGGACACCCGTTAAACTTTTCTGGAAAATTGTATAACTTTGTTTCTTATGGAGTGAATAAGGAAAGTGAAGAGTTGGATTATGAAGAACTACGTAAAGTAGCGTTAGCAGAAAAACCTAAATTACTAGTTGCTGGTGCGAGTGCATATTCTAAAATCATTGATTTTAAAAAGATTAAAGATATCTGTGATGAAGTTGGTTGTTATTATATGGTCGATATGGCACATATTGCAGGACTTGTTGCTGCTGGATTACACCCTAATCCAGTTGAGTATGCAGATTTTGTAACAAGTACAACGCATAAAACATTACGTGGACCTAGAGGTGGCATTGTTATGTGTAAAGAAGAATTTGCTGCTGATCTTGATCGTAATGTATTTCCAGGTATGCAAGGAGGACCACTCATGCATATCATAGCAGCGAAAGCAGTTTGTTTTTATGAAGCATTGCAACCAGAGTTTAAAGAATATCAAAAACAAATTTTGAAAAACATGGAAGTGTTAGAAACAACCCTTCGTGATGAAGGATTCCGCTTAGTAGCGAATGGAAGCGAAAACCATTTATTACTAGTTGATGTGAAAAGTTCTTTAGGCTTAACGGGAAAAGCTTGTGAGAAAGCACTTGATAAAGCAGGTATTACATCAAATAAAAATGCAATACCTTTCGATGAAGAAAAGCCATTTACAACAAGTGGTATTCGATTGGGTAGTGCAGCTATGACAACACGTGGGTTTAAAGAAGAAGAATTTATCAAAGTTGGATTGTGGATCTCAAGAGTATTAAAAAATATTGATGATGAAGCAGAAATTGCAAAAGTTAGAGAAGAAGTTAGGGCGACAACGAAAAATTTCCCTGTAGTTAGAAATTAAAAAAAGCGAAATTAATTCGCTTTTTTTATGACCTCATTTTTTTCTTGCCAATATAAAGTAAAGATATACATGAAAATAATGCTAGTAAAATATAGTATTCATATCTAGTGTGATCTCCGGTATAAGGTGCATCAGGAGTAATGGTTAGTGGCTTTTTCACTACTGTTTCATGCTCGGGTTGTTGTACTTCTGGTTTTGCTTCAGGGGTAGGATCTGTAATGGAAGGTGTTTCTTTTTTCGCAGTTGCGAAAGTTAAGTTAAATCCAAAATCCATATATCGAAAAGCATTCCAAGCATTTGGAACATCCATATATACTTCCATTGTATCAATGGTTAACATTTCTCCATCTTGAAGATAAGTTCCTTGTTGCATAGCCGTAGCTACAGCGCTATTTGATGCTTCATTCTTATCAATATATTTTTTCATTCCTGTGTGTTGTGCATCATAACTTTCTACACCAGTTACATTTAGTGGCTGGTTTACATTATCAAAAGTGATACGCAGACAACGATCATATAAGTATTCATAACCAAGTGCTAATACTTCTGGGTCGCTTTCTAATAAGTAGTAAGTTTTAGTATAAGGATAATCAATAGCGCTGAAATTATAAGATCCATTATACATGCTTGCAATACCCCAAGTTTGAAAGTGTTTTAGTGAACCATCATGAAGTGCTGTTACAGGAATAAAGAAATCATCACTACCGCCTCGATTGCCTTTATAGTTTGTAATTGCGCTTTGTCCACTTTTTCCATTTACAGAACCTTCATTACCCCATCCAAATATATTAGTTTTTTCAACGAATGAAAGTTCATTTAATGAAGTAACATCGTAATATGCTTTTAAAAAGTCCGCATATGTTCTTGTTTCATCAGCTGGTAAAGTGATACTTATGCCATCTGCATTCATAAAAGTATTTTGCTCTTTTATTTTTTGATCCAGACTATTCATTTGTATTAGTGTAACATTTGTTGCACTCGATGCATTGAACAAAGATATAACGGCTGGATTTATACAACGTAATGGCGCTATAACTGAGCGCACATTGTATCCATCAAAGCCAATTGCATTTAACGTCATATCAGATATTTTATTACCAATTAACATTTGATATGGATCATGCCAAGCTTGTCCCCATCCATATCCATAACCATTTTGTAGTGTAGGTGTTGTTTGTTCAGGTATAAATACATCCCCGGTAGGAATCCAGTTTATAGTTGAAAAACTATAATCTTTATAAGTGATTGATTTTCCACTCATATTAATAATTTTTAATGGAATCTTTGTTGTAGAACCTAGGTTCTTATTTTTACGCATCATGTATTCCATATATTCTGCAAGAGGATCTGCATCGATTACAATCGTGCCATCTGCTTCCACCATATCTTCACGAATAGTGTAAGTGAAATAACCTTCATCATCTTGTTTTACTTGTCCATATTCATCAATTAGCCATCCACTTTGCAATGTATCAGCAAATGTATTTGAATCATAATTTGCGAATACACAAGTGATACATAGTAGAAGGCTGATACTAAACAACCATACTTTTCTTAACTTCATTTATAAATAACCTTGCCTTTCTAAACTGTTTTTAAGCAAATTTACTATAACAGTTTAAAAAAATAGTTATTAAATTTGTTATAGATGATAATTAAATTGTAATAAAGCGGGAAAGGGGAACTGCAACAGTTTAATTGACAACTAGTTAAGATACATGTGATATTTGTTGTTGGTACTTATAGGGTGTCATCATAAACTTGGTATGAATAC
>NZ_JAQFIQ010000066.1 GCF_029504745.1 Breznakia sp. PF5-3
GATGGACACCCTTGTCTTCGGCTACGGGTTAGCGCCTACACCCCCCACAGTGGACTTTCACCACTAGATATATGCCATGCCTAGCACACCAAAAAGAGTTGAATCTTTATTTATAGATTCAACTCTTTCATTGTTTTTATTCTTTATTTGCCTTTCTTTTTATACTTATAAAAGTTAATAAACTACCAAGGCAAAGTAACGTAAACATCATTGTTTGATTTCCACTACCTGTTGAAGGTGCTTTTGTTGTAGTACTTGTCTTTTTATCATCACTTGTACCACCTGCTTTTCTCTGTCTTGCTAGCCATGCGAAAATAGTTTCATCATTATCGATACACTCATTGTTTAATGTATAAACCCAAGACCAATGCCCATTATATTGATATGCTTTTCTTGTTAGACTTTGATACTTTCCACTTGTATCCACAACTGTATCAAATAAAGATAAATGAATATCTTTTGCTCCAACATTTTGAAGCCTTTGATAAGTTGCCACAATATGTGTATCGGCAGGCACTGTAGTATCGTCTTTAGATTGTGTAAACCACATTGGAATATCCTTGATACGAGTAATCATATTATCATTAATCCAAGCATCTGTATATGCTTCACAGATTGGAAATGCTGCTGCAAAATAAGTTGGATAATTAAATAGCATATTCATTGTCATATATCCACCGTTTGAACAGCCACCAATATATATTCTATTTGGATCAATATCTGGATGCTTCTCTACATAATCTTCAATCAATTCCATCAGTACTTCTGTATACATTGAAGTCCCATCTGTTGTATAATTTCCACTTCCATCGTCCATCCACATTGTTGGAGATTGAGGTGTTAATACATATGCACCATCCATAATGTCCTGTATTTCATCATCAACAAGAGCGGTCACTTTATTTCCAAGCAAAATAATTTCTGGATCATTTCCACCTTCTCCTGCTCCATGTAGCCAAATAATAAGAGGATTTTTCTTATTATCTTTTGCTGGTGCATAAGATGCATAGCTAAGACTCATATCTTTTCCTGTATATGTTGCTTTTGTAAACTTATCCGTAAGCGGTTTATCTATGTTATTCGCTGTTGGATTGATTTCTAATACATCATAATTTTTATCTACCCCTTCTATTTCTGAACCATATTTTATCGTAACTGCTAATTCGTATGGTTGTGAATAAATATTTAAGAAAGAAGATAATAAAAATGTAAATGGTGATGTTCCTGTATCTGGATGAATTTGTGGTTCAATCGTTATATAAGAAGATGTTGCTACAGTACTCTTCTTTCCATTGGCATCACTTAAATAAGCATTTTGAATTACTTTATTTGTTGTTTCAACCGTTCCGAATACATTTTGTTTTGTTTCATTTAAAACTAGACTATCTTTATGAATTGCTTTTATTTCATGATCTAATTTTAAAACTATTTTGGTTGTCGCTGGTCCCCAATCGAAACCTTCAACAACATAACGCTCACTACTTCCTTTTAATATATTCTCTGTTTTTTGTTGAGAACCCATCCACTGCATCAACTTTATACCATTGTTTTCTGGCATATTACGTAATGCATAAATCCAAGACCAGTGTCCATTATAAGATGCTCCATCTACTGTTACATCAGTATATTCAGTATAAATAGCACCATAATCTTTCAAAAGATCATATGCCCATCGACTACTTTCTACAACACTGACAGTAGGGTCATCTGCGCTATGTACAAGCCATATTGGTACATCCTTTAAAGATAATACTTGCTCGGCTGTTGTTGGCTCTCCACCGCGCTGTGGTGCAAGATCAATTGCTGCACAAATTGGTACTCCTGCTGCAAACATCTTAGGATTATTAATCATCATATGCCATGTCATATATCCACCAGCTGAACATCCAGCTATATAAATTCGTGTCGTATCAATATTTGGATTTTCAGCAACTACCTCTTTAACCATTTCCGTTGCTTTATCAATGTATCCATTTGAATAATTATTATACCAAGTATCATCTACTTGTGGTGCAATCACATATGGATAATCTAAGAGTGGTTGCATCTCATCAGAAGCAAAAGCAACCCCACCACGATTTGCTAATAACTGTGATGTATTGTTTTGATAGGTTCCTGTTCCACCTTCACCATTCCCATGAAACCAAACCACAAGAGGATGTTTTTCACTTCTACTAATAGATGGTTTATACATTTGATAATTCATACCACTTGTTGAGCGCATCGCAGTAAAACGATCCACTTCTTCATCAACAACATCCCCCATCTTATAGGTTGATGCTTTTGATATAACACTTCCATCTTTTAAATTAAAATCTTTATTTTGGGTAAGTTGATAATCTAAGATCAAATCCAAATTTCGTCCAGCTGGATGAACATAGGTTAAAGTAGCAGATTCTGCAACACTTTGACCATATTCCATATCAATAATAATAGTTGAAGAATCATTATCATCCAAACGAACATTGGTAATTTTTCGTGTTTTATCTTCAAACGCCCCAAAACTTGTATTTCCTTCCCCAAGCGTATTAATATCAATTGGATCACGACCACTCGCTACAACATGAAATGTATCTTTATCAATGGTTGTTAGATCCACTTCTCCATCCGCTTGAAAGCGTAAGGAAACTATATTTTGACCATAGTCAAATACTTGTCCATCTAATTGAAATACTTTGTCTGCAAATACTGTTTCAGCAGCACTAACATTACTTGTATCCATAACAAAGCATGTACATACAAGCAAGAAAATACTACTAATGATTCCTAATTTCTTTTTCATTTCTTTTCTCCTTTAATTTACTTAACTTTCTTTAATAATCACAAATGATTACCAGTATATGCTTATCTCAATAATCTAATGCTCTAAAATACCATGGTTTTTACTATACAAACACAATTCATTTTTATCTCATCTATCCCTCCTAACATAAAGAAAACCTATTTACAGAAAAATATTTTCTGTAAATAGGTTTAGCTTGTCTATAACAATCACTATCCTGTTACACTTTTAATTTATCACATTCTATATTCGTATGCAAGGGCTTACAAATATTTTCAACATATGTTATTTTGATATAACAATGGTGCTGGGAAAGGGACTTGAACCCTCACGGACATTCGTCCACTACCCCCTCAAGATAGCGTGTCTGCCATTCCACCACCCCAGCATTGTCTTTATTATACATGATTTAAATCTGAATGAAAACAACAAAAAAAGACCATTAACTTTGTCAATGGTCTATCTATAAATTATTCTATGCTTTATCGTTTCCAATTGATTTTTTTCTTTTTAAAACTAATATCAATCCTGCCGATAATCCTAAAATTGTATACAATATTTCTGTGTTCGTGAAATCACCTGTTGCAATTGAAGGTTTTGGTTTAGCAAACACAATCACTTCATCTTTTGGTTCAGGTTTTGGCTCAGGGATGATAATTGGATCTGGTTCCCAGATTGCATACAATACAACATCTCCTTGAAGTGATGCTAATATATCATTTTCTTGATAACTATCACCACTGCCATCTGCTTCTGTATTCCATTCTACAAACGTTGCACTATCATGCCCAAGAGCATCTCGTCCTTTCACGATTGCATCAGCACCTTTTAGATATGCTGTATCATCAACAGGAGGCATTCCAATATTTCCACCATTTGCTTCATATGTAACTCTATATGGAGCTCTTAATGTAATATCTTGTTCTACAACAAGCGAATATTTTAACTCTGCCCAAAGAAATGGCTCATTTTTTGTAAGCTTATATCCTGTATGGTATGTTTCTGCATTTAAATCTGTCCAAACAAATGAAGTCTTAGCTGCATCGTATGTACCATTTATCAAAACTGGATTTGATGATGTAATTGAACCATCTGTCAATGGTTCAAACGAAGTCATTGGTGAACCATCCAAATCAATTGCTACATTTGGTGTAGAGACTGCTGTTCCTTGGGTCTCTGTTGGATCTAAAACAACTCTTTGATTACTAAAATGTACTGTAGCAATAAAATCATTAGTGATTGACGACAATGGACTAATATCCGTAATTTGATTATTAGCACCATTCAAAATTCCTAATTTACTTGTATTCATACTTCTAAGAACACTAATATCAGAAACTCTATTTTGATCAAAATATAACGATGTAATACCAACATTATTTCTAATTGGCGTCAAATCTACAATTTGATTTCCACTCATCCATAACGTTTTAATTTTCGTATGATTTGTAAGTGGTGTTAAATTACTAACTGCATTGTTATTGAAATGCAAATCTTCTAAATTAAGCAAATTTGCTACTGGTGTAATATCACTAACTCTATTTGTGTTATTATCAAAAGAAAGATAAGTTAAATTCGTTAAACCTGATACTGGTGAAATATCACTTACCCCAGTAATATTAAATTCAAATAATACCAATGATAATAATCCTCTAACCGGTTCAATTGAAGTTAACGGATTACTTGAAACCGTTAATTTTCTCAATACTGATAAACTTGAGACCGGTGAAATATCCGTAATAGCATTATGATCAATATTTAATTCTTTTAAATTCGTCAATGCTGATATAGCACTAATATTAGAAATTTGATTGCTATTTAAATACAAATATTCCAAATTATTAAGATTTGATAAGATTGAAATATCTGTAATTTGATTATCATTCAGACTAAGTCTATTCAAATTCACCAAATTCCCTAAACTTTGAATCGAACTAGTCCCTACACTATCTGCATTTAATGTCTGAAGACTTGTTGTTACTGACAATGGATCAATAGATGCACCTACATTCTTTGACATATCTAAACTTGTTAGATTTGGCAAAGTGCTGATTGGTGTTATATTTGTAATACTATTATCTGATATCGTCAATGTTTGTAAATTCGTCAAACTTGATAATGCTGATATATCACTAATACTATTTTGTTGTAAATTAAGTGTTGTCAATCGTGTAAGACCACTTAATTTTGAAATATCACTAACCTTGTTAACCCTTAAACTAAAGTTTGATAGATAATTCAAATATTGAATTCCTTCTATACTTTGAATATTACTACTATCCGCGTTTAAGGTTACAATCGTATTTAACTCATTTTGTGTTACTTCATCTGTGATATTCTTTCCTAATTGCGTAGCTACTTTGCTTGCTAGCGCTGCATCTGGAAAAATATCTGAAATCTTTGAAGTGGTAGGTAGTTCATCTGCATAATTAGTATTATGCAAAGTAAACGTCGTTACCAAAGAAATAAAAAGTAATAAAACCACTACTGTCTTTTTTTCTATAAACTTTACTTTCATTGCATTCTCCTTTCAAGTGCGTTTAAATTATGAAAGAGAAACTATTCATAAATACAAATATCCCTTATTGGTATTGGGATTTATTAAAAGGCCTACTATTCACAAACTGTTTTTACTTTATAATCTGTTTTACCATATGGCGCTTTTGGTGTTATTGTAATACTATTTTTTTTCTTATCACATGTATTTCCAATTTCTTTTGTTTGTTTTTTCACATTAATCTCAGAAACTTTTGAAATATTTTCAATGGAAATCTTTAAACCTTCTTTTTCATATTGAGAAAATAGTTCTTTTAAAGCTTTTCCATCTTTACCAGCTGCCAACAATTCATAAAGATAATCTTCATAATATGTTTTTGCCATTTTTTCCATTTGTGCTTCTTCTTTTGAAGTACTGTTACTATCCATTTGTGTTTTTATTAATATGCCTGCTAATACTACAACTACTACTAATACTGCACCAATAATTGTTTTCTTTTTCATAATTTTTGCTCCTATATTTTTTAAAATGAGTAGGAAACATATCCATTGATATGCTTCCTACAAAATCAATTCTTATTTGCTACGTTGTTGGAATCTTCTATATCTACGTTTTTTCCATTCATATAGCATAACGATTGAGAATCCAATAATTAAACCATAATTTCTCAATACATCACCTGTTGCAGGCGCAGATGGACTCTTTGGTGCTTCCGCTGGTTTTGTTATTACTGGAGGAATTTCTTGTTTTTTCCAGATTGCATATAGCGTTACACTTCTTTCTGCACTTACAAGACCAAGTGATTTAAATTCATTGAAGTTTGTTGAATCTCCTACTTTATAAGCTTTTCCAGTTCCATCAGGGCTTGTATTCCATTCAACAAATGTATCTAATGAGAAACTTCTTGTCATGAAACCACGAATTAAGACTGCATCTGTTGTTACATATTGAACTTCATCAACTGGTAAGCCTTCACCTTCGTATCCATTTCCATGATAGTAAATTCTATAGAGATTTTTTTCGACATCAATGTTTGCCTCAGGGTTTTGATCACCTACTGTTGCTTTATTTGCAATTGAGCCGATAGCATCTTCATCAATATCAGAAGCTGCTGTAACCACAAATTCAATGGTAATTGTTTCATTTGCTTCAATCGTAAAGCTTAATCCATTAATTAATTCATTTGCATCAATTAATTTATCTTTACTACTATCCAAATCACTGCTAACTTTTACTTGGATTTGTGATGCATTTTCTTCAATGTATGGTAATACTTTATCCAATTTATCTTGAACAAATACATCTTTCATTTCTACACTACCACCGTTTTTAGCAGTAAGGATATAAGTAAGCTTTTCAGCTTTGCTTACAAATCCATCTCCATTTTCATCAGTTACTACTTTTGAAGCATATAAATCTGCTTCCCCTGTTTCAATTTCTACTTCTGGATCTGTTGTTCCTGAAACCGTTGCTTTATTAGCAATTTTCTTCACTTTTTCAACATCCAAATCATCTTTTACTGTTACTTCGAATGTCAATGTGATAGTTTCATTACTTGCTAAATTATAAGCTAATCCTTCTCTCAACTGTTTACCACTTACAGCTCCATTTTTACTACTATCTTTTGTACTTCTTACTTGTACATTAATATCTTGTGGTAATTCATTAATGTTATCAATTAAAGACGTCATTTCATCTTTAACTTCTACATTATTTGCACCTACTGAACCTGTATTTGATACTGTGATAACATATCTTAACTTCTCTGATGGAGAAGCAAAGCCATCACCACTTGCATCACTTACTGTCTTAGATGACGATAATTTTGAACTTCCTGTTGGTATTACAATTTCAGGAGTAGTTCCTCCAACAAGTGCTTTATTAGCTAAATTCTTAACTGTATCTGTATCCAAATTATCACTTACAGTTACTGTAAATGTAATCGTTACCGTTTCTTCAGCTAATAAATTATAAGTAATTCCATTTACTAACTCTGTTCCAGTAAGTGAAGTGTTTTTACCAGAATCTTTATTACTAGATACTTTTACTACAATTGATTCTTTACTTTCTGCAATATTACCAAGCAATCCAGTTAATTCATCCTTGAAGGTAACATCTTTAGCTGTAACAGAACCGTTGTTTGTTCCAGTAATTGTATATGTTAATTTTTCTCCTGGTGATGCTAATCCATCATTGTTTTCTTCTTTTACTGTTTTTGTTGAAGAAATATCAGATTTACCAGTCGGAATTGTAATACTTGGCGTTGTATCTCCAATAGTTGCTGTATTTGCAATTTCTTTTACTTTACTAACGTCCAAATCATTTTTCACAGTTACCTTAAATGAAACGGCAATTGTTTCTCCTGCTAATAGTTTGTAATTCAATCCTGCAGCCAATTGTGCTCCTGTTACGGTTGCATTTTTAGTTGCATCTTTATTACTAGTAACAGTTACAACAATAGCTGCTGCTTCTTCATTAACATGAGGCAGTGCCAAAGCCATTGTATCTTTAATTGTGACTGTATCTGATGTTACTGTACCATTATTAGTAGCAGTGATCGTATACATTAATTCTTCACCTGGTGATGCATATTTATCATTGTTTGCATCACTTACTGTTTTTGTTGAAGAAATTTGTGATATTCCAGTTGGAATTTCAATTGTTGGACTTTGATCACCTATTGTTGCTGTATTTGCAATCTTTGTTACTTTTGTTGTGTCTAAATCTGCTTTTACGGTTACTTTGAATGTCAATGTCAGTGTTTCATTTGCTTGTAACTTGTATTTCAATCCTGTTACTAACTCACTTCCACTTACTGTTCTATTCTTAGCTGCATCCTTGTCACTCTTCACTGTTACTACGATGCTTGCCGCACTCTCGTCTACATTTCCTAACACATTTGTTAATTCATCTTTTAGTGTTAATTCTTCTGATTCTGCTGAACCATTGTTCTTAGCAGTAATCACATACGTCAATTCTTCTCCAGGAGCAGCAATATTATCGCCACTTGCATCACTTACTGTTTTGCTTGTGCTCAAATCTGTCGTTCCTGTTGGAATCTTCGTTTCAGTATCTGTACCATTAACTACTACTTTATTCACAATTTCTTTTACAGTAGTTACATCTAAGTCTGCTTTTACTTTTACCTTGAATACAATCGTTACCGTTTCGTTACCTTTAATTTCTGGAATTGTGATTCCATCAATTAATTCTTGAACAGTTGCTGTTCTCATTGAACTTCCCACTTTGATACTTACTGAGTTTCCTCTTGGGTTATCTACATGTGGTAATACTGT
>NZ_JAQFIQ010000067.1 GCF_029504745.1 Breznakia sp. PF5-3
TTTATAGAGGATTCACCTCTGAAGCAAGACAATTGCACTTTTTTGATAGATTATAGTTAATTTTATTTAGCTATTGACATCTAATAGTTTGTCTTATTCAACAATCTTGTTGGTACATTTGTTCCTGTTTAGATCTTTTTTGCGTCCCATAAACCCAATCTATTAATTTAGTATATCACGCTATATGATTAACTGCTTTAGTCAGATCATACATTTTTGTTATTAAATTAGTTGATCATTCTCATCATACGTATATATTTCATTACTTCCACCTTCTTTTTCCTTGTTCTTTCAATTTCCGCTTTCATTGCAATAGAAAGAAAGTAATTTTATAACCACTTGTTTTCTTTTAGCTTATTTAAATGGATATTTTATAATTTTAATATTAGTTTCCATATTACTTGTTAAAAATGCTTTGCATTTTTTAGAATTAGAAAATACTTCTACTGGAATTTCTTTCATTTTTTCTTTGTACTGGTTAAGAAAAAATGAATCATCCTCATCTTTGTTTACTTCATTAAAATGTTCATTTAAATAATTATAAGTTTCCTGTGCAATTTTATAATTATTGTAATAAAGATTTAAAATTACTTTAAAATAATATTGATAAAACATCATTTTTTTAGTAGTTAATTCTAATATACTGTTTACATCATGAAAACTATTAAATTCTGGAATGATTTTTTCTTTGATAATATTATAAAAGTCATCAAATGCTTTTTCGCAATCTGCCTCTGTTTCTAATGGCCACCAGTGATCTTTTCCATATATTAATCGTCCAAATCTGCTACTTGTTTCAAACTTAATCGCTTGATATGGTTGATATAATAAAGAAAAGCTATAATTTCCTGTTACTTCTTTTCCATCAGACCGTTTTTGAATATGAATCTCTTCAACAACATCATACTCTGTTCTTCTCACAAAAAAGGTTGATTTCCATTTTTGAAATCCTAATTCCTTCATCTTTTTTGTAAATATTCGCATCTGCTTATTGTATATTTTTGTATCCATATTATTTCCTCTTATTCAACAAGTCTGCTGGTACAGTAATATCGTTATCTTTTATTGAGAAGCATCTAATGTTTTATAAATCAAATTAATAGCCTCTTTATTTTATTATTACTATAAGTACAAGTCTTTTTTTCTATATCATGAGTACAGCCGTAACATGCAATGACTATGTAACTCATTCCAACCTTATATAATCTCCTGTATCCGTCTGATAAACATCACCAGTATAAATATCCACAGCATAATTTCCTGTTACTGTTTTCTTACTAGGAGAGTCTAAATAACTGCGAAAACCATAATATATTCTATCTTCATAAACAATAACTCCCAATGCTTCTGTTTTAGTCTCATCTCCAAGCTTATCTTTTACTTTATCCAAAAACAAATTCCATGCTTCAGATAATGATAAATTATTTTTTTCTTTTTCTATGTTAATACAAATTTCTTCTTCCCCATCGGTTTTTTCAGATTTGCTATTTTGATTGTTACAGCCTATCAGAATTAAAGCTAAACATATTATAATTTTTTTCATTGCATCTCCTTATTTTAAATTCCAAATTGAAAGAATACTAACCATCAAGTTTTATATTCTCAATTTGTAACATATCAACCTTTTATTAAAGTAACTATCCAAACTTCAACTGCATCTATCTCAATATATTTCTTAGTCTTTCTGTAACTTCTGTTGTTTCTTTTAGTAATAAGTTTCTTATCGAATCCTATCCAAGAAACCTTAACATCATCTTTTGGTTTTGCTGTTTAAGTTCTTCCACCACAAAATAGATTTATATTCTATTGGAATATCTTCCTCAAAAGGATTTTCATATCCTAATTTTTCTAATTCATCAAACCATAAATCTCTTTTTGAATCTGGCATTTTTTTCCGCACCATGGACAATAATCAATTTTTATATATGATTCTTCTCCGTCATGTATAATAATTCCATATTCATCAAATTTTTCATTATAATATATCAATGCATCTGGACACTCAAAAAGGGTCTTTTCTTTGCATTCAAAATTCAATATTTTTATCATTTGATCACAACAATTTCCTTTTTGCATAGTAATCTCCTTTTTCTCCTATTTTGAGTTTATTTATATTTCACTCCACTTATATCTTTTCTAATCCTTCTTTAATAATAGCAGTACTAAAAGCTTTATAAATTTTGTTATTTTATTTTTATCATTTCAACATTAATTACATCATATCTTTTCCCAGTCTCATCATCCATAAATGATAATCTAGATCTTAATTTTTGATCATATTTATAAGAATTAAACTCTACTTGATGGGCAAGCTTACTTTCTAATACTGCTGGATCTTCTCTCGATGGCTCACAAAGAATAGACCTACTCTGCTTATAACTCATTTCAACATTTGATTGAATTGTTGAATATTTATACCTTTCTCCATATAAATTCATACTTATATAATTTGAATCTATCTCAATTCGATATTCGCTTTTAATCTTAGATAATTTTTTATAAAACTGAGGATAATCTTCTTTCTTAATTGATGTTCTCCATCCTTCACTATCCATTGTCGTCACTTTATCTATTTCTACATCATCTAAATTTATCTCATAAACACCACTGACTGCAGTATAAAATTTTTTCTTCTGATCCTCATCTAATATAATATATACTGTTAGAGGGGTATCTTTTTGATTCTCTGTTAAATTGATTTTTTGTTTATTATATTCAATATAACTTATATTTTCTTCCTTAAATGTTTTCTCATCATCAACTTTTTCTTGTTCTTTGTTATCATCCTTTGGAGGGTCTTTTTGATCATTTTCACCACATCCAACCAATAACAAAGTACTCACTATTATAAACTTTTTTACTATTTCCTTTTTCATATTTTAATTAATCCTCTCTTCCTCTTGTTCATGATATCTTATCTTCTGCATAGTTGTTATGAATCTATACGAGATTTCTCATCTAGTGTTATAAATATTTTAAAGGTTGTCAATCACCATCTATTTTATTCTGACCATTTCAACATCAATTACATCATATCTTTTTCCTGTTTCAGCATCCATAAATGACAATACTGTTCTTAATTTTTGATCATATTCATAAGAATTGAATGTTATGTAATATATAGTATTACTTTCTAATACAGCTGGATCCTTTCTTGACGGCTCACAGACAATAGATCTACTTTGTTTATAATTCATTTCAATATTTGACGGAACTGTTAAATAGTTATATCTTTCCCCATATAAATTCATGCTTACATAATTGAAATCTATCTCAATTTGATATTCACTTTTAGTTTCAGATAATTTTTCATAAAACTGAGGATAATCTTCTTCCTTGATTGAGGTTCTCCATCCTTCACTATCTATTGCTATTACATTGTCCATTTCTACACTATCTAAATTTATCTCATAAACTCCACTAACTGCAATAAAAAAGCTTTCCTGCTGCTCATAATTTAACATTAAAATAGATGTTAGATGTGAATTTCTTTGCTTTTCTGTTAAAATGATTTTTTGCTTATTATATTCAATATAACTTATATCATTTTCCTTAAATGTTTTCTCATAGTCAACTCTGTCCTGTTCTTTGCTATCATCCTTTAGAGGCGTTTTTTGATTACTTTCACCACATCCAACCAATAGTAAGGCACTCGCTACTATGAACTTTTTTATTATCGATTTTTTCATATTTTAATTAAAACCTCTCTCACTCATGTTCATGACATCTTATATTATGCATAATTGTTATGAATCTATACGAGATTTCCTATACTAGTGTTATCAACATTTGAAAGAAACAGATTGATTATTATTAATATCATCAATCTGTTTCTTTATATTTTAAACGTTGTTAATCACCATCTATATTATTCAATGCATGTTAAATTTTTTCAAAAATTGTTAGATTCTTTTCTATTAAACAATCATATCACACTACTTTATTTTGACCATTTCAACATCAACTATATTATATCTTTTTCCTGTTTCAGCATCCATAAATGACAATACTGTTCTTAGTTTTTGATCATACTCATAAGAATTGAACGTTATATAATATACATATTTACTTTCTAATACGGCTGGATCTTTTCTCGATGGCTCACAGACGATAGAACCTCGTTGTTTGTAACTCATTCTTACATTTGATGGAACTGTTGAATAGTTATATCTTTCTCCATATGAAATCATGCTTACATTATTGGCATCTATCTCAATTTGATATTCACTTTTAGTCTTAGATAATTTTTCATAAAACTGAGGATAATCTTCTTCCTCGATTAATGAACTCCTTCCTTCACTATCTATTGCTATTACATTATCCATTTCTACGCTATCTAAATTTATTTCATAAACTCCACTGACTGCAATATAAAAGCTTTCCTGTTGCTCATAATTCAACCTAAAATTATCTTTTGGTTTTAACTTTCTTTGCTTTTCTGTTAAAATGATTTTTTGCTTATTATATTCAATATAACTTATATCATTTTCCTTAAATGTTTTCTCATAGTCAACTCTGTCCTGTTCTTTGCTATCATCCTTTAGAGGCGTTTTTTGATTACTTTCACCACATCCAACCAATAGTAAGGCACTCGCTACTATGAACTTTTTTATTATCGATTTTTTCATATTTTAATTAAAACCTCTTTCCCTCATGTTCATAGATACCTTCTCTCATAATTCTAATTTCTTCTTCTCTTCTTTTTACTAGACCTCCTAGCTCAGTCCCACCATCTCCATATTTAATATTTCTAAAACTCTGATCAACTTCACCATATCTTCCATCTTTTTCAAAGACTAATATCTCATAAATATAGGCTCCCCCTCCATTCATAGCAAGACTAGTATAAGCATCAAATACATTCTGCTTTAACTGAAACTTTAACTCTTGCATATTTGCATTAACTATTCCTTCAAATGTCAATAAATCCTCGCGTAAAATTGCATCCATTTGTTTTTCAGTCAACGGGTTTTTATATATATTCATAAAAGCATCTTGTTCTTCTTGGGTAGTAAAATGGTGTCCGTATCCTATTGTTCCGAATTGTTCTCCTCTTACATAATAAAGTTCAGGTTCTCTTCCTTCCACTGCTTTAATATACTTAATCATTTTATTTGATACTTTCATATTTTTTATAACAACAGAATTATTATCTTTTACTTTATTATTATCATTATTTTTTTGATCATTCTTCTTTTTCTCAAGACATTCTAATATAAATTTAGCAATATCAGTTATAAATCCACCCCAGTCTTTTCCCTTTCCAGGATTTGGATTCGGATTCGGCTTTGGTTTTGGTGTTTTTGATTGATTGTTTTTAGGAGTGGTTACTGCTTTTTTAGCTTGCTCTATTAGCCATGCTGCTAATGCCATTGTCTTCTGTGCCACATTCTTTTTCTGATTTTTTAGTTTTTTCTCGAATGCCGCCCTTGATAAATGAGCCCATTTACTAGCAAAGTTTTCTGCCCATGAATTCCCATCCCTATCCACATACTTATAAGGGTTAGATAAGGTGTAGTTATACCGATTCTGTGTTCCTACATCTTCTTTCTCTCCTGCATAGTTGTTATCTATCTGTATGAAGTTTCCTATACTTGGATCATAATATCGAGCTCTTAAATATATTAACCCTGTTTCTTCTTTATGCTCTCCATTGTAATAGTGTCCTTCTCCATGTTTACTATACCCATAATCACTATAACTTGCAAGTTTTACTTTATCCCCTTTTACCTCTGCTACCACACTGTTATTTAGTCCTGCTACTTGGGTAACACCATCCTCTTCTACAATCGATATTCCATATACATTACTCTTTCCATCTTTCTCTAAGATTTGAGTATATTCTTGATTGCGATCTAAGGTATAAATGGTTACTTCTGGTTCTTTCTTGTATGTAGATGGATAAGACGCACTTAGTACTTCCTCACATACATCTCCATTCGCTTTTTTCTTTCTTACTTGATCTCTTAAGATATCAAAGCTATCTTCTACTTCTTTTTCACTCACTTCATCAAATTCCAACGATACTGTATAGTCATACCATAATGTCATTGGATACTCTCTGATATCGCTCTTTACTTGTTTTACTCGCTCTCCTTGTGCATCATATGTGTAATCATACACATATGCTCCCTTTTGTAGCTGTGTCAGTTGGTCATTCTCATCATACGTATACACTTCATTACTTCCATCTTCTTTTACCTTATTCTTTAGATTTCCGTTTTCATTGTAATAGAAAGAAATCGTTCCTTTGTCACTTTCGATTGTTTCCAATTGATTACGATCATTGTATTTATATGTCTTCTTACCTTCACTACTTGATGTAACTGTCTTATTACCATGTAAATCGTAACTGTATTTGGTTGTTACTTTCTTTCCATCGACATATTTATTACTTTCTAATAATTCATCTGCTTGATTGTATTTATACGTATTTGTCTTTCCATTGATTACTTCTTTTACGAGGTTGTTATTGGCATCATAACTCTTACTTGTTGTATGAATTGCTTTTCCACTCTTCGTTGTATCTTTTTTGATTAGGTTTCCATTGTTGTCATACCCATAAATAGATACTACACTTCCTTGGGTTACTTTTGATACTTCTCCTCGAGCATTGTATTCATACGCTGCTACTGTCGCATCATTCTTTTTCACACTCTTTAATAGATTATATGAGTTATATGCATACTTTACTAAATCCCCATTGGCATAGGTAATGGTACTTAGCTTTTTATCTTTGTTATAAGTATACTGTACTTCTTTTTGGTTGGTATCTTTCACGGATACGATTTGATCAAAAGCGTTGTATTTATACGTAATTGTTCCTGCCTTGTTCTTAGCACTTATTACATTATCTCTTGCATCGTATTTATACGTATCATTATTTCTTTGTACCATGTTGTTGTTGGCATCATACTTATATGTAATCTTACTTCCATCTGGTTTCGTATAACTTGTTTTATTTCCATATACATCATATGTATAGAAATGTTTATACTTATATTCATTGTACTCTGATGTTAGGTTGTTTTGACGATCGTAGTTATAGATCGCATATTTCCCATTTAAATCTTTGGTGATTACATTATTGTTTCCATCGTACACATACGATACCACTCTTCCATGAGGGTTTTGTGCTTTCAATAAGTTATTGTTTGCATCATATTCATAACGATATGTAACCCCTCTAGCATTGGTTGTGGTAATCTCATTATTATTTCCATCATAGGTTTTTGTTTCCTTGTTTCCATTACCATCTTCAATAACTAATGCATTTCCACTTTCATCATAGGTAACCTTTTGGACACTCTTCATACTACTTCCATCCGTAGATGGTAGTTTTAATTCTACTGGTCTATTTAGTTTATCATATACGATTTCTTTGCTTAGATTATGTTCTGTTACTTTAACTTCATTGCCATTGGCATCATATACTTTGTTTAGTGTTTCTTTACCATTGGTTTTTACGCTTACCAAACGTGATAGTTCATCATATGTATATTCTTCTACATAACTACCATTTTCACTCTTCTTAAGCAATTCGCCATACACGTTATAAGTAGATACACTCTTGTATCCTTTTTCATTACTGCTTTTTTGATTACCAAAAATATCATAAGTATACGTAGATTTCGCAAATCTTGCATCATACGATGTAACCAATTGATTGTATTTGTTGTATTCATTCTTTTGCGTGATACGAGTATTTGTCTTTGTTTCTACTAGATTCCCTTTCTTATCATAGGCATTGCTAAGAACTTTATTTCCATTCTTCTCTTTTGTGACATTTCCTAATACATCATAGGTTCTAGTTGTTTTATATCCTCTTCCATCACTTTCTTCAATTACTTGTCCATATGCATCATAGGCATACGTTTTTGTATTTCCATTACCATCAATTTCTTTTACAGCTTGGTTCTTGTCATTGTATTTTAAATAAGAACTATTTCCTAATTTATCTACAACTTCCACCAACCGACATTCATCATCATAAACATAGGTAATAGCAAATCCTCTTTGATCGATTTCTTTCGCTACTTGTCCATACTCATTGTATAGCGTTTGTTCACTATTTCCATTCGCATCGATTACCTTTGTGACATTCCCATTTGCATCATATTCATTTTGGGTTGTATTTCCTAAAGCATCGATTTCTTCCACAACTTGATTTTTTTTATCGTATACCTTCTTTATCGTATTACCAAGAGCATCTTTTTCTTCAATGATATTGCCATTGGCATCATATACCGTCATTGTTTTTTGATTTCGATTAATATCTTGTTCTTCAATTACTTGATAGTTAGCATCATAGATATAAACAACTTCTTTTTCAGCTACTTTTTCTTTTACTTTATGATGAAGTTCATCATATTCATTAACCGTTTTCAATCCCAATTCATTGGTTGTAGAAACTACATTTCCATATTTATCATAGGTATTCTTTATCGTTCCTTTGTAGCTTGTTGTTTTTACTA
>NZ_JAQFIQ010000068.1 GCF_029504745.1 Breznakia sp. PF5-3
TTGTATAATTGTATCTTCTGTTCTCTTAGTAACTTCGACATATAAAAATGCACCTCCTTTTATTTGGGTGTCCAAATAACGGGGTGCACTTCATTCTGTATTGCTTTTTTATTCATCAACATTTTCTTTGATTTTTTGTAGCTCAACAAATTGTTTTGCCGTTCTTGGACTTCTTCCATTATTCCTTAAAGCAAAAACTTCTGCTTCCTTAATTAACTCTTCACCTTGAAGCGCTAAGTTATTTTCCTTTGCTAGTTGCTCAACAATTTCCAAAAACAAATCTTTCCCTGGTTTTTGGAATGTTACGGTTAAGCCAAACCGTGCTGCCAAACTCATTGTTTCTTGAATCGAATCATTGGTAAACAGTTCATCATGATTGCGATCTTTCATACTCTCCTTCACAAAATGACGGCGATTCGTCGTAGCATAAATTACAATATTCTTTGTATTTCCTGCCACACCACCTTCTAATATCGTTTTCAATGCAACAAAGTTATCATCATTTCCATTAAAACTCAAATCATCAATAAAAATAATAAACTTCAATGGATTTTTAGCTAATTCATCAATTATTTCAGGCAATTGAAATAATTGGTGTTTTTTTAGTTCAACCAATCGTAACCCTTGCTTATAATATGCATTCGCAATTGCTTTTACAGTAGAACTTTTCCCCGTCCCTGCATCACCATATAATAAAACATTACTTGCTTTCATTCCCTTTAAAAAAGCTTCTGTGTTTTTAATCACCATTTCACGCTCACGTTCATAACCAATTAAATCTTGTAAACGTTGTGGATCTGGATGTTTTATTGGTACTAAGTGTTGATCACGTAATGCAAATACATGATATTTTGCATATACTCCATATCCTTCAACAGCTAAATTATCAATCTTTTCTAAATAAGCTTTTTTAAAATGATAGTTTGTATTTTTCCACTTTGGTAAAAAACCACTATACGGAACATCCTTTACTATTTCTTTTGAAGAAAATTTGCTCAACTCTTGTATAACACCTAGTTCATACATCGTTGCTTGTTCAATCATTTTTTCTACTGGTTTTCCTTGCGCCATTCTTTTGATATAAATATTATCATCATCCATGACATAACGATATAAATAACGACTGAGGTTTGTATCATATTTATATAATGTAGATGTAAAATCACAATAACAATTTACAAAGTTATCAACTTCCAATGTATTGCAATCTAACAAGATTCTAAATTTCACAATTACTTCTTCATCCAATAGGCTGCGAAAAATTGTTAAACTGTTTAATTTCTTTTGCATTTCTTTAAACTTCATCTTTTACGCCCCCTTAATTATGATATAATTGTATCATTAATTAAAGGAGTTTACTATGCTTACATTAGACAAAATATACCAAGCAAGCTATGTTTTAAAAGAAGTTATTCGCAATACTTCATTGATTGCTGCAACCAATATTCCAAGTGAAAATAACCTGTATTTAAAAACAGAAAATCTGCAATTGACAGGTAGTTTTAAGATTCGAGGATCTTACTTCAAAATTAGTCAACTTAGTGACGAAGAAAAGAAGAAAGGTATTATCGCTTGTAGTGCAGGTAATCATGCACAAGGAGTTGCTTTAGCAGCACAAAAGAATAATATTCCTTGCTTGATTTGTATGTCTGATAGTGCACCGATTAGTAAAATAGAAGCTACTAGAAGTTATGGAGCTGAAATATGCCTTGTAGAAGGTACTTATGATGATGCATATAGAAAAGCTTTAGAATTACAAAAAGAGAAGGGGTATACATTGATTCACCCTTTTGATGATGAAGATGTCATTGCTGGGCAAGGAACTGTAGGTTTAGAAATTCTTGAACAATTAGATGATGTTGATGCAGTCGTTGTTCCTGTTGGTGGTGGTGGACTCATTAGTGGCCTTGCTTATGCAATCAAGACATTACAACCATCATGCAAAGTATATGGAGTTCAAGCTGCTGGTGCTGCAAGCATGTATGAAGCATGTAAATGCAAGCAAATCACAACCTTAGAATCTATTAATACCTTTGCAGATGGAATTGCCGTTATGCGAGCAGGCGAATTAACTTACGATTTAGTACAAAACTATGTAGATGAAATCATTACCGTATCTGATGATGAAATCGCTGCTGCTATCTTGATGTTAATGGAAAAAGAAAAGCTTGTTGCAGAAGGTGCTGGAGCAGTCTCTGTTGCTGCAGCAATGTTTAATAAATTACCTCTAAAAAATAAGAATGTTGTATGTGTTGTCAGTGGTGGTAACATTGATGTTAACATTTTAGATAGAGTAATCACTAGAGGGTTACTAATGAGTGGACGTAAAACTTCATTAACAATTGCACTTGTTGATAAACCAGGGCAACTAGAAGGAGTTAGCCGCACCATCAGTAAATGTGGTGGAAATGTAGTTGCAGTTAATTACGACAATGGTGATCCTGATATGGATATAAATAGCTGTTTCCTAAAAATTACAATGGAAACTAAAAATCACAAGCATATCGAAGATATTAAGCACGAGCTTTCAAGTCAAGGATTTGAAATTGTAAAAGAAAGAACATAAAAAAAGGAATAGATGTCAATTGAGAGAGTACGACATCTATTCTTTTCTTTTAATTAATTTTCTTTTCTTAAAAATTTATAGCCAGTTAATCCTGCTAACCCAGCCAATAATAATACCATGTAGAACGAAAGGTTCGTAGTATCACCTGTTGCTGGTGCACTTAGTCCAGCAGCAGCTGGAACGATAACTGTTGAACCATCTTCTTTTACTGTAACGATAAGACTTGTTGTTTTACCGCCAGCAATTTCTGCAGTGATTGTAGCTGTACCTTCAGATAATCCTGTGATTCTTACAAGTCCTTGCCAGCTAAATGCACCTGTTAAATCTTCTTCATCAATCAATTCTATTTTAACAACACTTGTATCGCTATTTCTGACTGTTACTTCTCCAGGATTGATATTCCAATTTTCTGGTAAAAATTCAACCCATACATCTTTTGTTTCACCTTTTTTTAATGAAACTGCTGATTCATCAAATCTAATTTCTGAAACATTTACTTCTTTTACTTTAAATTCAACTATCATTGAATATGATGTAACATCATCTTCATTATAAGTTATTTTCATTGCAACATTTCCTGCTGCTTCACCAAATAATAATACACCCATAAAGTATGTATCATCTTTTTCAATTAGGATACTTCCTGTCTCATCAGTTGGATATGCCATTGATGCAGTAACATCTTCAAAGACTACTTTGCTTGCATCGATTCCCCCTGGAATAAATGTTTCTAAGTTTACAACATTCATATCTTCAAGTGAAGTTGAGTTTTCATTAATTAATACTGGATCCAATTCCGCATAATTTGCTAAAAATGCATCTTTATCAAAAAATACTGGATCTGTACCTTCTGCAAATACAGATGTTGGCATCACTAATGTAAATGCCATGATGAAAGCTAAAACACTTCCAAAAAATAATTTTATTTTTTTCATTTTCCCTCCTGAAACTTCGCTATTTTACTCTCTCTACTATTTAGACAGTATAAAAGAAAAAAACGTTCGATTTTTTTACTAATATAAGGAGCATACTTTATCATTTCCATATCTAAATATAAAAAAATAACCATTTCAATGAAATGATTACTTTTCTTTATTTGTTTGTTTTTTCAAATAGATCATCAACACTGCAATATCAGCAGGATTTACCCCACTAATTCGTGATGCTTGCCCTACAGTAAGGGGGCGAACTTTTGATAATTTTTGATGTGCTTCTAAAGATAAATTTTCTACTTTGTCATAATCAATATGAGCTGGAAGTTTTAAATTATCCATACTGAGCAACCGTTCGGCTTCCTTTTTTGCCTTCACAATATATCCTTCATATTTCACTTCAATCTCAACAGCTTGAATAACTTCTTCATCCACATCAAAATCCAAATATGGTTTTAAAACCTTTAATTCTACTTTAGGTCTTTTTAATAATTCATATGCTGATATTCCATCATCTAGCATTTCATATCCAATTGTTTGCAAATATTCATTGATATCCGATTTAGGCGTAAAGCGAATTTCATGCAACCTTGATAATAATTGTTTCATTTTATCTTGCTTATCACAGAATCGTAAATATCTTTCTTTTTTCAATAACCCAATCTTATACCCATATGTACTCAATCTTTGATCCGCATTATCGTGACGCAATAACAAGCGATACTCAGCCCTACTTGTTAGTAAACGATAAGGTTCTTTTGTTCCTTTATTTACTAAATCATCAATCATTACACCAATATATGCTTCATCACGTCGTAAGATAAATGGTTCTTTTCCTTCTTGTTTTAAACAAGCATTAATCGCTGCCATCAACCCTTGAGCTGCAGCTTCTTCATATCCACTTGTTCCATTAATCTGCCCAGCAGTATATAAATTATCCACTTTTTTACTTTCTAATGTTGGCTTACATTGTAATGGGTCAATTGCATCATACTCAATTGCATATCCATATATTTCAATTTTCGCATTCTCTAAACCTGGTAAAGAATGAATCATCTTTTCTTGAATATCATATGGCATAGAAGTTGAAAATCCTTGTACATAAGTAGTATCTAAAGAACGACTTTCTGGTTCTAAAAAGATTTGGTGACGTTCCTTATCTTTAAATCTTACCAATTTGTCTTCAATCGATGGACAATACCTTGGACCTACCCCTTCTACTAACCCCGAGTACATTGCACTCTTGTCTAAATTACTATTTATTACATCATGTGTTTCTTTACTTGTATATGTTAGATAACATACCTCTTGTTTTGCAAAAGGTAAAATTTTTTTTGTTTCATAACTAAAAGATACAAATTCTTCACTTCCTGGTTGCATCTCTGTTTTAGAAAAATCAATTGTATCAGTTTTTACTCTTGCTGGTGTTCCTGTTTTCAAACGAAAAGTTTCAATTCCCAACGCTCGTAAAGAAGCAGATAAATTATTTGTCGTTGGCTCATTATCAGGACCGCTTTCCGTTGCTGTATGTCCAATCAAAATCTTTCCACTCATATAAGTTCCCGTTGTAAGAATAACACTTTTGGCATACACTATTTCACCTGAAGTTAAGCGAACTCCTTTTGTAACTCCATCTTCCACTACCAATTCTTCAATCATTGCTTCTCTAATCATAAGGTTATCTGTATTTAATAATACCTTTTGCATATATTTAGAATACTCTAATTTATCACTTTGTACTCTTAAACATCGTACACCTGGACCTTTGTTTGTATTCAACATTTTAAACTGTAACGCTGTAGCATCTGCAGCTTTTCCCATTTCGCCACCCAATGCATCAATCTCTCTTACAACAATTCCTTTTGCAGGTCCTCCTACAGATGGATTACATGGCATTTTTGCAATTGCATTAATATCTAACGTGAACAAAACCGTCTGCTTATTCATTCTAGCACACGCTAAAGCAGCTTCTACACCTGCATGTCCCCCACCTACAACGATTATATCAACCATGAAATCACCTCTCGATACTTTATTATACTATAATAATTCAAATATCCTATACTTTTTTTAATATTAACAAATATAGCTAAAATTATTAGGGATTTATATTTAAAATATGAATATTTTTATTAAAACTAACATCTCAATTTCCCCTCTATAACAGCATGATTCCTGCTTTGTAAGCGTTTACACGTTAAAAATGTTGCTTTTTTTTTGCATTTTATATTCATTTTGTATATAATGCAGTGGTTGCGTATTTTTTCGCAACAGGTAGTTGTAAGAATAGATACTAATCATTATCCGCGATTTTGCGAAAAGGAGAAGGACTATTTATGAAAGCAAAGAAAATTGAAACTCCCACCTCCAGTCTGCTGGTATTATTGTTGATCGCCTTAATTATGTGGGCAGGGTTTGACAGCATTTATGCTGTTGAGAATATTCAACCAAATAATACCGTTGATACAATTGGTGCTTTCGATGAAGCGATAAAGAATGAAGAACAAAGAACAACATTTGATATTCAAGCTGATATCGAAGCGGGAGCCGTACAAAAAAATAAAGAAAAAGCTCTAGCATTAAAAGCATTGCAAGAGCAACAAGAAAGAGAAGCTGCAGCATTGGCAGCAAAAGAAGCTGCTATAGCAGCAGAAGAAGCACGATATACTTCTGTTGATGTATGTGGGTACTTATCAAGTAAAAAGACTTATATGGATTATCGAGCAATTCATCCAAGCTCAGCACAAATGTATATTATCAATACATACACGAATCTTAATGATGATGGCTTATTAACTACAACTGACGGTTTTATTGCCGTTGCACTAGGTTCTACCTACGGTGAATTAGGAAGTAAATACCGTGTCACAACCGATACAGGTAAAGTTTTCAAAGTCATTAAAGTAGATGAGAAATCAGATGCCCATACAACAAATGGGTGCCAAGACTCTAGTGGTGCGATTATTGAATTTGTAATCGATATTAATCGTGTTAATGCTGCTTATCCTCAAGTAACAAGAGATGGAGATTTAAATGCTCTTGATCAATTCAATGGAAACATTGTGAAAATTGAAAAATATGTTTAAAGGGGCTGTGACAAATAAACAGACCTAAAATAAAAAGAACGCCTAATCTCGAGATGAGAAAAGACGTTCTTTTTGGTATAGTATATTTGTGCTA
>NZ_JAQFIQ010000069.1 GCF_029504745.1 Breznakia sp. PF5-3
TTATCGACTAAAATAGAGAAATTTCCTGCCTAATAGATTGTATCATATACCTTGTTATAAAAAAAGACCATTGACTTCTTTTGTCAACAGTCTGAGAGTATATCTTTTAAAGATATACTCTTTTTTTTTAGGAAGCTGAAATTAAAAAATGAATATACGAGTGATTGGAGGTTTGAAATGAAATATTTAAAATTTTTATTTAACATTTCATCATGGATAACAATACTTATAGGAGTATTAATCTGCTTAGGGTATTTGAATTATGAATATACTGCTATTCTTTTTTTTAGTGCGCTTATAATGAGTATATGCTCTTATTTTATTCATAAAAAACAAGCTTGACATATCTCGCTTTAAGTGATAATTTATTATGTATAGAATATAGAAAGGATGGAAAGGGGTTTTAATGTTTAAAAAATATCCGTGTGTTTTACAACATGATCATAATGATTGTGCAGCTGCGGCATTATCAACAATTCTATTAACATATGGAAGCGAAGTGTCCATATTAGAAATTAGAGATAGTATAAAAACGGATTTAAATGGGACGACAGTAAAAGGAATCATAGAAGGACTTGAGAAGTTCAAATTCCAAACAAAAGCTTTACGTACAGAGACACAGGAGCTGACTTTGGATATTACATTACCAGCGATTGCAATGGTGCACACTAGTAATAATCAAGAACATTTTGTTGTTCTACATAAAATTAAAAAGAATGATACTTTTATTATTGCAGATCCTGCGAAAGGTATTATTGAAAAAACACGTGAAGAATTTGATAAAATCTTTACAGGTGTTTTTATTATGATGATACCAATGAGTGATTTTGAAAAAATGAAATTTTCTTCTGCAACGATGTATGAAGTATTCAAGAATTTGATTTTTCCTCATAAAGCATTACTGTTGCAAGTTATTTTAATATCGATGTTACTTAGTTTTTTAGGAATTTTTGTATCTTTGTTCTCAAAGGTATTGATGGACGAAATAATACCTTATCAATTAAAGAATACACTTTATATCTATTTGCTATTTTTTATAATTGTAACACTATTTCAAAATATATTGTCTGCTTTTAGACAGCATATTTTGTTGTTCTTAGCGCGAAAGATAGATATCCCATTATTGCTTGGTTATTATCAACATATTTTACATTTGCCATATAAGTTTTTTGTATCACGAAGAATCGGTGATATTATTACTCGTTTTCAAGACGCAAGTACGATTAAAGAGATCTTTACTAGCTTATCTATCTCTTTGGTTATGGATATAGTATTGGCAAGTGTCACATGTATTGTTTTATTTAGTTTGAATAGTACTTTATTTTTGGTTTTAGCAATTATTGTTTTAATAAATATAGTTTTAATTTATGCTTTTAAAGGTTCATATAAAAAAATCAATTATAAACAAATGGAGGCATCTTCTAGATTAAATTCTCAATTGATTGAATCTTTGAAAAATATTGAGACAATCAAAGCTCAAAATGATGAAAAAGCACAAATGAATCACGTTGAAGAAAACTTAGTCACATCAGAGAAAATTGCATATCAAGAAGGACGATTGCAAAATCTACAATCATTCCTTTCAAATACATTAAATGCCATTGGAAACTTGGTATTCATGGGAGTGGGAGCAATATTTATCATTGATGGAAATATGACAATTGGTGATTTATTGGTATTTCAAACATTAAGTCAGTATTTCATGGAACCAGTGCAAAGTCTTGTATCACTTCAATTATCATTTCAAGAAGCACATATTGCTATGCAAAGGTTGAGTGAATTGATGTCACTAAAGATAGAAAATGCAGAAAAAACACTTATTCATAAGATTTCTTTGAATGAGCAAATAAGGTTTTCTAATGTTACATTTGCATATGGGAATCGCATTCCAATATTAAATAATTTTTCTTTGGTAATTCCACCAGGGAAAGCAATTGCTTTAATTGGCGAAAGTGGAGCTGGAAAGAGCACAATTATAAAATTATTATTGAAATTTTTGGAAGTGAATGAAGGCAAAATATCATTTGGAAAACATAATATTGTTGATATTGACACCTATACACTACGTCAGAAAATAGCATATATTCCACAAAATATTGAATTGTTTACAGGGACAATTATTGATAATTTACAAGTTGGACATCCAGAGGCTCGGTATGAAGATATTATTTTGGCTTGCAAACAAGCTGGTGCTGATGAATTTATTGATAATTTACCTGATCGATATATGACGTTCATTGAAGAAGGTGCTAGTAATTTATCTGGTGGCGAACAGCAAAGATTGGCACTAGCCAGAGCATTGCTCGGCAATCCCGATTTATATGTGTTTGATGAAGTTACATCAAATTTGGATTCTTTTAGTGAACTTAGAATACATGAATTAATTTTTAAGAAATTGTATAAAAAAACAAGAATTATTGTTGCTCACAGGTTATCAACAATCCGTAGCTGTGATGAAATTTATTTTATTAAGGATGGAGAAATAATTGAAAAGGGTTCACATGATGAACTGATGAGATTAAATGGACAATACGCAAAGATGATTTCTCTGCAAGAATCATCACCCGAAAAATATAAGCCTAGAGAAGAAGTGATGGAGGAAATGGTATATGAGTAAATTGAATGTGTTAGAGAATAAATCATTGCTATTGAAACAGGTTGTAAAATGTGAAATACACAATATTTCGATTTATGAGTTTGATAGAAAACTACAATTATTTATTCAACGGTTACAAACTATGAACGCTGATTTATTTGGTCCATTGGTTACCCATATGAAAGGGACGACATTTAATGAAAAAGGCGAAGTTAAAGCGGATTATGAAATTTTTGTACAAGCAAATAATTATTTAGATTTTAAAGATGAATTTATTGTAATGGATATGTTTCGATTTGATCATTGTATTTGCTTACGATTTGAAGATCATCCAAAATATTTTGATTTAGCTCATCAAAAGTTGCAAGTGTATCTTTATGAACATGATTTAGACAGCTCTGGATCGGTGATTACAGTGCTTATGGAAGAAAGTGAAGCAATGATAAAAGCAGATATTTTTATTCCCATAGTAGGAGTAGGGTATGAAGTTTCATAGTAAAGAAGAATTACAATCATCAAGAATTTTCTTTGATAAAAATCCACCTAAATATATTTATTTGTTTGTGTTTTTGGTATGCCTTTTTATTGTTGTTTGTTTATGGTTTTCATTGTATGCAACAAAAACATATGTCGTGAAAGCAAATGGAGAGATTATTACTACAGATAATCAATATATTACGTCAAATGTAAATGGAACAGTGAGTGAAATACAAAAAGCAGAAGGAAGCCAAGTGAGAAAAGGGGATATTCTTTTTATTGCAAATAATGGAATAACGGGTGTACAAGGAGAAGCATTATTAGAGCAGCTTAACTTTGCAAAAGAAAAATTAGCTGCTATGGATTTGTTTGAGCGCTCGCTAAACGAAAAAACAAATTATTTGGAGAATGATGGTGTGCAACAGGAATATTTTGGGAAAGTGGAATATTATTTATTGCAAGTTTACGAAGATGAAATTAATTTGCAGCAACAGCAAAAAGAATATGCAAAAAAGAGTGAAAAAATTGTAAATATAGAGAAGGAAATAGAGAATTTGCGCAAAAGCACGGCAGAAGATTCTCAAGATGAAATAATAAGTAAAAGCAGTGAAATAGAAACGTTGAATAATGAATTGGATACATTGCAGTTGCAGATGAAAAGCACTTCACAAAACGATAAATTGCGTACACAATTTATATCTGAATTGGGTTCTTCGCGAACGCAAGTGGAAACACAGATAACGGAATTGGAAGGGAATCGATCTGCTTCTGTAAATGAAGATAAAACATTTATTGCGAAAGCACAGAACGATGGAATAGTGCATTACAGAATTCCTATTAAATTAGGAATGAATGTACAAGTGAATCAGATTGTTGCTGAAGTAAGTAAAAATGATGAAAAGGACTATCTAGTAGAAGCATATGTTGATGCTGCTGAAATATCAAAAATTTCTGAAAAGAATAGCGTAAATATATCAATTATCGGTGTAAATACGCAGATATACGGTGATTTGAAAGGTGAAATTATTTCTATTGATAATGGAACAATCACACAAGAAACTCAAGATGGAACGATATTGGTATATCGTTGTTTGATTCGTTTAGAACAAACGAAACTGAATGGAAAAGACGATACTTATATACAAGCAATGAAATCAATGCCAGTGGAGGTGCAGATCATTTATGATAATGAAAGTTATCTAGACTGGATTTTAGAATTATTGAGTTTTAAAAGTTAACATGTTATAAAATGAATACAGCTGATCATTTTATATATAGGAAAGGAGGAAGATTATGGAACTAATTATGCCAAATAACAGTTTGGAAATGAATGCGAATGAAATGGCATATGTTGATGGAAGTTGGAAACTTTATACAAATTGGTGGGGCTTATGCTTAAAGCTAACTAAGAATGAATGTTCAAAAATAGCACTTGGTACAAGAGCTGCTAGCCTTATAACGGGAAATCCAACTGCATTAGCATTAGCTAAAGCGTTCTCTTGGGCAGCTAGCTGGGGTGCAGCTAACAATGGCTTATACATTAATAAGACATGGACTGGATACGGCTGGGTATCTTGGTAAATAGATAATCATGAAAAATAAAATTTTATTTGTAAGTAGAGTAATGACAACATTGGCAATGCTTATAATAGTGATATTTGAAATGATATACGATGTGCATTATGATTGGATATGGTTTGTGTTACTTATTCTATTGTCAATTGAGTTATGTTTAGAGATTATCAAAGAAAGGTGTTCTTGAAAAGAACACTTTTCTTTTAGGGAAATAGGCAGACAATATGAATTTAAAAGTAGAATATCTTGAATATTCAATTATGAAAGGAGAATGGAATTGGAATTCATATTACCGAAAGTATGCGTTGAATTACAAACTGATGAAATTGTTGGGAAAGGTTATTGGACTCATGTTAGAAATGCAGAATGGACATGGACTTTTACCAAAAGAGATTGTGCCAATATTTCTTGGATTATGAGCGCGGGAGCGAGTATCGCATCTGCAGTGGGGTACTTTTGCCCACAAGTAGCCCCATATGCAAGTGTATTAGCATCAGCATTGGGGTTTGGATCTAAACTATTTAGTAATGGAGCTAAATATAATGGAATCCGTGTTTATTTCCACACAATGTGGTGGGGAAGAACGCCTCGGTGGGCGCAGTATATTTAGATAAGAAGAGGATGTATTCCTCTTCCATTATATATTTTTGATGTATGAGATTATTCAAAAATGATTGACAAGATAAAAAAATATGCTTATAATTACAACAATACAAAAAGACAGTGATAAGAACTAGTAAAGATATGGATTTTATAGAGACTTCTTGGTTGGTGGAAAAGAAGATATGAAGTATCTTGAACACATCTTTGAGTCATAAAGGTGAAATGAGTAATCTTTATCGGTTTCCTTGCATCCGTTATCATGCTAGAGTATGTTAGTACTTGAAGAGGTTGGTATTGTGAAATACTGATAAAAAAAGGTGGAACCACGTGAGCTAAGACTTTCGTCCTTTGGATGAAAGTCTTTTTTTGGTGTGCTAGGCATGGCATATATCTAGTGGTGAAAGTCCACTGTGGGGGGTGTAGTCGCTAACCCGTAGCCGAAGACAAGGGTGTCC
>NZ_JAQFIQ010000070.1 GCF_029504745.1 Breznakia sp. PF5-3
TATCGACAAGAACTTTTAATGACAAAAAGATCATTTTCTTCATGATCTACTTTCAATTGCTTTGTATTCTCTCTCACTTCGTCTGCTATCCCTCGTCCTCGGCGCTTCTGAGTAAGAAATAAACTTTGCTCCTCCATAAAGTTCGTCTCCTATTGTGCCTTTAAAATCTACAATTTCAGTATAGCAAAAAAAACTACCCTTGTGTGAAAACTGTGACATTTGGTCGGTGAAACGGTATTTTTGGTAGTATATTTAAAAAAACTACCACTTCTTATAAAGTTGGTAGTTTTCTATAATCTCTATTTATTCGGGAGTGGAAAATAATCTGCCTTCTAAAAGCTACTTACACTCTTATCTAAAGCCCCTTTTTTATATCGCTACTTTTAATTTACTATTCTTCTTTTCTTGCAGCACTAACACAGATTACTCCAAGAAATGCTAATATCATAAATCCTACATACATCATAGGGTTTGCTGTATCTGCAGTTACTACTGATGAACTTGCTTGTTCTTTTTTTTGTGTTGTTGTAGTTTCGCTTGGTCTTGGTGCAATTTCATCTGATGTCTTATCTTCATTTGGTGTTTCTGGCGTGTTTGGTTCTACTGGAGCTTCTATTTTAATCCACTTCGCATACAATGTTGTATCTCCACTTATTGTATCCTTTACGAAATCCCATTTATCCATAAATGTATTATCATCTAAATACCACCCTTTAAATTCATATCCTTCTTTCGTTGGTTTTGTTGGTTCATTTATATAATCGCCTATGTTCATTCCTGTTTGTGAAGCAACAGAGCTTCCTCCATTTGATTCAAAGATAGCTGTATACCTATTAATAGGTGTTTTTTCCTCCCAGATTGCATATAAAGTCATATTACTAGTTATAGTAAGTGTGTCTCCTTCTTCATATTCAACACTTCCTTTAGCTGTTGTACTCCATCCTTTAAATGTATAACCTTCTTTCTCTAAATCACTTTTACCTAGTACTTTTACACTAGCGCCTTCATCATATGGACTAGCACTATCCACAGGAGCCGTTCCTTTTGTATTTTCATTCCCATCATATGTTATCGTATATGTAGTAATTGGTTCATTTGCTTGGACAACTAATTCAAACGTCATTGGTTTACTTCCTTCATAACTATGAACACTTGTATTATTAAGCCCTTCACTATCTTCACCTTGTGACCAAATATATAAACTATAGTTACCCTCTTCTAAATCCGAATTATCAATTGTAGATTTTATTCCTTTAATCTCTAACTCGTCAGGGTTTGCTCCTTTACTTGTTCCATAAGCGACAATTTCACGTTCTCCACTTGCATTGGTGCGAACAATTTTATAAGCTAAATAGTCACCTATATAATCATCACTTACTACTTTGAATGAACTTCCAGATTCTAATGTTAATTTTGATGATGAATTAATTACTTCATCATTTGTACCTTTCAATGAATTCAATTCTACATTATCACTTACCAGCGTTAACTTATAGTTAGTTAAACTATCTTTTCCCACTGCATAATTCCAGAAAGAATCATTTTCTTTATCTGCTTGGAATTGATCTGATAGGGTTGGTGTTTCTCCAATTATTTCATGTGTCATTAAAATTGTTTTTGGATCTAACTTTGTAAGCGGTCGTACTCCTCCATTTGCATTACGTGCTGATGCGTGAGACACATTTCCTGTAGTTCCTGATACTACATATACTCGTATAGACCCACTATCTGTTCTCATCGCTTCTGGTGAGCGTGTCCAATATCCTGTGGTTGTTCCATATTTTGTTGTAGATTTAGCCAAATCTGAACCTGCTGGTCCTAAACTATAATCTGTAGAGCCATCTGTCGCAGATAATGCTCCATCTGCATTCCAAAACACTTTATTGTGTCTAGCATGCCCGCTATACGACATTATAGCACTTGGCAAATACACATACTGATTTGTCTGTGCCGTAGGCCATCCAGAAAATGCTGTAAAATATCCCGCAAAATAACTTTCCCATGTCCCTTGTGTATAACCTGAATTGTATGTTTTTATACTTCCTGGATTTTCTATCAACACTTCTGAATTAGTCGTTGTTCCTTGTGCAATGAAATAGGTAGATACTGTAGATGGTGTTATTGCATTTAGTTCTGCATTATAAATTGTAGAGCCATTATCTGTAATTTTGAAACTCCCTAAAAACCCATCTCTATCTGCTGGTTTTTTATATCCATATGCATTTGGATTCGATAGAACTGCTGAATTGGGTGCATAATAATCATACAAATCCTCTTCATTCAACCATTCTCTTACATATGATGTATCGTATGCTGCTTCTCCCGAAAAAGTACTATAACTATAACTTTCAACACCAAATCCAGAAAATACAGATGTATCCAATACATATTCACTAAACAGTGTTAAACTACCATCCATAGTACTGCCAGTGACATTACCATCTTCACCTACTATTCTCCATAAAATAGGAGTTACTTCGCCCTCTTTATTAGATGCATTGGTTCTCATTTGACTATAAGAACCAAAGTAAACTCCATTATTTTCTAATTCATTAAAATTAACACCATCATACACTTCGCCTATTGCTGTTGAATCTTGCACTGGCATGGATGCTAACATCTCACTTACACTAAAACTTGTTACTGCTATTATCATAGTCAAAGCAACTACGATTCTTCTTTTAATATTATTTTTTATCATATTTTATTGCGCCCCCGTAATATTGATTTTAATAATTTGATACTATTTTATAGCATCTATTAATTAGTCTTTATTTTTTCTGTTTTCGTTCATTTTTTTTAAAAATAATGAAAACATTAAATACTTGTTTTATTAAAAAAGACATCATAATCTTAGCGTATCATTTTATTCACTTCGTGTAAATAGATTATTCTCAATCTTGAACACACTCGTGTAGAAGTTCAATATATTTTAATTCAATTCATTTTCCCATTTCTCCTCTTCCTATTTTAAACAGCAAAAAAATTCATCTCCTATTGGCCTTTAAAATCTACATTTTTAGTATAGCAAAAAAACTACCACTTCTTACAAAGTTGGTAGTTTTCTACAATCTCTATTTATTCGACTTTTCCACATTCGTATCCAGATGCTTTAAGATCCTTTACTATCTTTTTCACATCTTTGTAATTATCAAGGCCAAGATTTTTCATATCCCCTTTACTTACTTTTGAGATATCTGCTTCAACCTTTACAGATAATTTCTTTTTCTTCTTATCTATTGAAATATCAAAGGTTAATCCTTTTTGATCAATATCAGGATTTACATAGTCTGCTTCAAATAATTTTTCTAATTCTTCAACATCATGTTCTTCGAACAAATAATCAGCCAAAGCTGCTTCTTTTGTAATGATGATTTTTTCTGCTTTCTTATCACCATCGTATTCAACTTTCACAATTTCTTTTGACTGTGAGTCTCCATAATCTAATTCACAGGTAACATCTGCCCCGCTATTACCTCCACTACATGCTGCCAACAACAGCACGAATGCAAACATCATTCCAACTTTTTTCATTCTAATCCTCCTAGGAATCTAATCTCTTCTATAAAAACAAGAAAGCGAAGAAATGTCAATGACATTTCTTCACACTTCCTATTACTCGTTATCTTCTTTACGTCTTCTTACTACATAGAACATTGATAACAATGCTAATAAACTCATTGCCCACAAGCTCATTATATTTGTAGAATCGCCAGTTGATACTCCTTTTGTTGGTGGCGCAACTGAAGGTTTACTTCCAGCTTGTACAGTAACCTTGATAACTTTTACATATTCTTCACCCTCATGAGTGACACTTAGCATTAAGTCAAATTTTCCACCTTTAATGTCTGTTTTATTGATACTTGTTAAGTGTGGTTTATGTACTACGATATCTTTTGTTGTTGGAATCGCAGCTCTACTTCTTGTATCTACAGTAATTTCAGGTTTTGCTAATTTTAATACTGTTTCTTCGTCTAATGCTTTCGCTTCTTTGTTTGTGATTGTGAAATCACTTGCATCAATAACTAATTTTGTTTTCGTAACCGTTGCATCTACTGTAACCTTTGTTTTAGGTTCTGCTGCAACTCTGAAAGTTGCATAATAGAATCCTTCTTTACCAATGATTGTGTGTGATTCAACTTCTACTTTTGCACTAGAGAAATCAACTCTAGCCCATGCTTCTGCATCTGCTAATGTTATCAACATTTCATCTGTAAGTGCTGATGCTGTCGATGAGTCCATCTTCACATTGTTTGCACCAATGTAATATTTATCACCCTTGATGATCACATCTTTGTTAACAACTTTAATATTAACTGTAACTTTCGTTGTTGGTTCTTCATCTACATAGAATGTAGCTTTATAGTTACCTTCTGCTGCTTTGAATGTTGTTGTTTCCAACTTCACTGTTCCAGCACTCATATCTTTCGTTTTGATTGCTTCTGCATTTGTTAATCTAATAAGGTCTTCATTGCTTGTCATAGCTTGTGCATCTGCTAATGTCATTACTAGATTACTAGCTACTAATACATATTCATCACCTTGGTCAATAATATCACCATCGATTACTCTTGCAGTTGGTTCAACTTTATCTTTTGCAGATGTTGCACCTTTCACTGAAATTGTCGTTTTATAAGTTCCTACTTCAGCTTTATAACCACCGTTGTCTCTTACTTCTAAATTTGCTTTTGGAACAGCAATTCCTGTTTCTTTAACCCAAGCTTGTGCTTCTGATTTTTCTAGAATCTCTGCATCTGTTCCTTTTGCATCTTTTTTCAAGATTACATAGTTATTTGCTTTGAATAAGTAGTCTTCTCCAACAATGATATCTCCTACCGCTACAATTCTTGTCTTACTTACCGTATTGTAATCTTTGTCAGTAACTGTGTAAACGATTGGGTATACACCTTCTACATCTACATTTACAGTTCCTGTTGATTTTACTTTACTAGTAAGATCTCCATCTTCATCATCTGTTGCATTTACTCCATATGTATAGTCATATTTTCCACCTAATGGAATATTAATATAAGTTGGATCAACAGTTAATTCTGGTGCACTTCCTGTTACAACCGTTACATTGATTTCAACCTTTGTTGTTGGTTCTTCCGCTACATAAAGTGTTACTTTATATACGCCAGGTTCTGAATCAACTGTGTATGGTTTTTCAATTGCCACTGTTGCTGCACTCATATCTTCACGTTTGAATGCTTTTGCTTTCGCTCTACTAATCAAATCTTCATCTGTCAATGCTTCCGCTTGACTTCTTGTCAATTGTACATGTTTCGCTACAATTGTGTATTCATCACCATGATCGATAACATCTCCATCTAATACTTGAATGCTATTTTCCACATTTGTCGTTGCTTCTTCATCTACATAGAATGTTGCGTTGAATTTTCCTTCTTCCGCTTTGTATGTAGTCTTACTTGCATCTACCTTAACTTTTCC
>NZ_JAQFIQ010000071.1 GCF_029504745.1 Breznakia sp. PF5-3
AAAAAAAGCGTTGACAGGGGTAAATAGATTTGATATTATAAACAGGCACGGTCGAGAGCCGAGCAAGAGAATTAGATCTTTGAAAACTAAATAGGAAACGTCAATTTCGAAACAAGAATTCACGGAAAACAAAAACACAAAACACGCAAAGAGTCGTGTTCATAAATGAGCAAAATGGAGAGTTTGATCCTGGCTCAGGATGAACGCTGGCGGCATGCCTAATACATGCAAGTCGAACGAAGTGACCCATAGAAACAGAAGTGCTTGCACGGAAGTGGAAATGGAATCTCACTTAGTGGCGAACGGGTGAGTAACACGTGGGTAACCTGCCCTTCAAACTGGGATAACTATTGGAAACGATAGCTAATACCGGATAGGTAAATTTGAGGCATCTCAAATTTATTAAAGGTGCGTATGCACCATTGAAGGATGGACCCGCGGTGCATTAGCTAGTTGGTAAGGTAACGGCTTACCAAGGCGATGATGCATAGCCGACCTGAGAGGGTGACCGGCCACATTGGGACTGAGACACGGCCCAGACTCCTACGGGAGGCAGCAGTAGGGAATTTTCGTCAATGGGGGAAACCCTGAACGAGCAATGCCGCGTGAGCGAAGAAGGATTTCGGTCTGTAAAGCTCTGTTGTAAAGGAAGAAAGCTAGAGATAGGAAATGATCTTTAGTTGACGGTACTTTACCAGAAAGCCACGGCTAACTACGTGCCAGCAGCCGCGGTAATACGTAGGTGGCAAGCGTTATCCGGAATTATTGGGCGTAAAGGGTGCGTAGGCGGTCGAATAAGTCTGAAGTAAAAGCCAGTGGCTCAACCACTGTTCGCTTTGGAAACTGTTTGGCTAGAGTGCAGAAGAGGCAAGTGGAATTCCATGTGTAGCGGTAAAATGCGTAGATATATGGAGGAACACCAGTGGCGAAGGCGGCTTGCTGGTCTGTAACTGACGCTGAGGCACGAAAGCGTGGGGAGCAAATAGGATTAGATACCCTAGTAGTCCACGCCGTAAACGATGAGAACTAAGTGTTGGAGTAATTCAGTGCTGCAGTTAACGCAATAAGTTCTCCGCCTGGGGAGTATGCACGCAAGTGTGAAACTCAAAGGAATTGACGGGGGCCCGCACAAGCGGTGGAGTATGTGGTTTAATTCGAAGCAACGCGAAGAACCTTACCAGGCCTTGACATCCCGAGCAAAGTTATGGAGACATAATGGAGGTTATCTCGGTGACAGGTGGTGCATGGTTGTCGTCAGCTCGTGTCGTGAGATGTTGGGTTAAGTCCCGCAACGAGCGCAACCCTTGTCTTTAGTTACTAACATTTAGTTGAGGACTCTAGAGAGACTGCCGGTGATAAACCGGAGGAAGGTGGGGATGACGTCAAATCATCATGCCCCTTATGGCCTGGGCTACACACGTACTACAATGGCAACTACAAAGAGCAGCGAACTCGCGAGAGCAAGCAAATCTCATAAAGGTTGTCTCAGTTCGGATTGAAGTCTGCAACTCGACTTCATGAAGTCGGAATCGCTAGTAATCGTAGATCAGCATGCTACGGTGAATACGTTCTCGGGCCTTGTACACACCGCCCGTCAAACCATGGAAGTTGGTAATACCCGAAGCCGGTGGCATAACCTTTTAGGAGTGAGCCGTCGAAGGTAGGACCGATGACTGGGGTTAAGTCGTAACAAGGTATCCCTACGGGAACGTGGGGATGGATCACCTCCTTTCTAAGGAGAAAGTACACAAAGAAAGCGAAGTTTCCTATTTAGTTTTGAAAGGTTTAACCTTTCAAGAAACAGAAGTATAGATCTTTGAAAACTGAATAACAGAAGACATCAGAAAAGAATTGTTATCAAAAAAATAAAACATGATCTTTTCGAATAGTTTGTAAGAAAATAATCGAGAAAAACAGTCTCTTTTTAATTATGGGAATAATTAGAAAGAAAACAAAGTCAAAAACAAGACAGTTATCGAAAAAAATACGCTATAAACAAACACACTAAATTCTTTTAAAAAGAGTAAGTAATTAGTAAGTGATTAAGTTAATAAGGGCGTACGGTGGATGCCTTGGCACTATGAGCTGAAGAAGGACGCAACTAACGGCGAAACGCGTCGGGGAGTGGTAAGTACACAACGATCCGGCGATATCCGAATGGGGGAACCCGGCAGAAGTAATGATCTGTCATCCATAAGTGAATACATAGCTTATGAGAGAGCAACCTAGGGAATTGAAACATCTTAGTACCTAGAGGAAAAGAAAACAACAGTGATTCCCAAAGTAGCGGCGAGCGAAATGGGAGGAGCCCAAACCGATCTTGAATCGGGGTAGTAGGACTGCGACGTGGTATTTATGATGTTAATAGAATGGCATTGAAAGGCCAACCGAAGAGGGTGCAAGTCCCGTATATGAAAGCAAAGTAAAACCTAGCAGTATCCTGAGTACGGCGAGACACGTGAAATCTTGTCGGAATCAGCCAGGACCATCTGGCAAGGCTAAATACTCCATAGTGACCGATAGTGAACCAGTACCGTGAGGGAAAGGTGAAAAGAACCCCGGGAGGGGAGTGAAATAGAACCTGAAACCGTATGCTTACAAGAAGTCAGAGCCCGTTAAAGGGTGATGGCGTGCCTTTTGTAGAATGAACCGGCGAGTTACCATATCGTGCGAGGTTAAGTAGAAAATACGGAGCCGAAGCGAAAGCGAGTCTTAATAGGGCGAGAGTACGATGCGGTAGACCCGAAACCAGGTGATCTATCCATGATCAGGTTGAAGTTGAGGTGAAACTCAATGGAGGACCGAACCGACTATCGTTGAAAAGCTAGCGGATGAATTGTGGATAGCGGAGAAATTCCAATCGAACCTGGATATAGCTGGTTCTCCTCGAAATAGCTTTAGGGCTAGCGTTGAAGTAGAGTCGCGTGGAGGTAGAGCACTGAATGTACGATGGCCCCATCTCGGGGTACTGATTACAATCAAACTACGAATGCCACGTTGATATATTCAGCAGTCAGACTGTGGGTGATAAGGTCCATGGTCGAAAGGGAAACAGCCCAGATCACCAGCTAAGGTCCCAAAATTTATGCTAAGTGGAAAAGGATGTGGGGATGCACAGACAACTAGGAGGTTGGCTTAGAAGCAGCCATCCTTTAAAGAGTGCGTAACAGCTCACTAGTCGAGTGACCCTGCGCCGAAAATGTACCGGGGCTAAGCATAATACCGAAGCTGTGGATACATACGCAAGTATGTGTGGTAGAGGAGCGTTCCATACACGTTGAAGATGTACCGAGAGGAGCGTTGGAGAGTATGGAAGTGAGAATGCCGGTGTGAGTAGCGAGATGCAGGTGAGAATCCTGCACACCGATAGCCTAAGGTTTCCAGGGGAAGGTTCGTCCGCCCTGGGTAAGTCAGGACCTAAGATGAGGCCGAAAGGCGTAGTCGATGGACAACAGGTTGATATTCCTGTACCCGCGTAAGAATGATGGAGTGACGGAGACGGTTAATGTATGCCACTTAATGGATTGTGGTCTAAGCGAGGTAGCTTGTATGTAGGAAAATCCGCATACTATAAGGCGAAGACGTGATGGGTAAAAGAAAGCCTTCGGGCGAGTAAAAAAGTACATGATACCGGCTTCCAAGAAAAGCTTCTAGTATATCTTATGACGGCCTGTACCGAAACCGACACAGGTGGGCAAGGCGAGAAGCCTGAGGTGAGCGAGAGAACTGTTGCCAAGGAACTCGGCAAAATGATCCCGTACGTTCGCAAGAAGGGATGCTCATTAAATGAGCCGCAGTGAATAGGCCCAAGCGACTGTTTATCTAAAACACAGCTCTCTGCTAAGTTGAAAGACGACGTATAGGGGGTGACTCCTGCCCGGTGCTGGAAGGTTAAGGGAATCTGTTAGGATTTATCCGAAGCAGTGCACTGAAGCCCCAGTGAACGGCGGCCGTAACTATAACGGTCCTAAGGTAGCGAAATTCCTTGTCAGGTAAGTTCTGACCCGCACGAAAGGAGTAACGATTTGGGCGCTGTCTCGGCAGCAGACTCGGTGAAATCTTAGTACCTGTGAAAATGCAGGTTACCCGCAACTAGACGGAAAGACCCCATGGAGCTTTACTGTAGCTTGATATTGAATTTTGATTAAACATGTACAGGATAGGTGGGAGACGTAAAAGCATGCACGCCAGTGTATGTGTAGTCATTGTTGGGATACCACCCTTGTTTAATTGAAATTCTAACCTACTACCGTTATCCGGTAGAGGGACCGTGTCAGGTGGGCAGTTTGACTGGGGCGGTCGCCTCCTAAAAAGTAACGGAGGCGCCCAAAGGTATGCTCAGATTGGATGGAAATCAATCGACGAGTGCAATTGCAGAAGCATGCTTGACTGTGAGACCTACAAGTCGAACAGGGACGAAAGTCGGGAATAGTGATCCGGCGGTACCGAATGGAAGGGCCGTCGCTCAACGGATAAAAGCTACCCTGGGGATAACAGGCTGATCTCGCCCAAGAGTTCACATCGACGGCGAGGTTTGGCACCTCGATGTCGGCTCATCGCATCCTGGAGCTGAATTCGGTTCCAAGGGTTGGGCTGTCCGCCCATTAAAGCGGTACGCGAGCTGGGTTCAGAACGTCGTGAGACAGTTCGGTCCCTATCTGTTGTGGGCGTAGGAAATTTGAGGAGAGCTGTCCTTAGTACGAGAGGACCGGGATGGACTTACCTCTGGTGCACCAGTTGTCGTGCCAACGGCATAGCTGGGTAGCTAAGTAGGGAAAGGATAAGCGCTGAAGGCATCTAAGCGCGAAGCCTCCTCCAAGATGAGATTTCCCATACGTAAGTAGTAAGACCCCTTAAAGACGATAAGGTTGATAGGCTAGAGATGGAAGTGTAGCGATACATGGAGTTGACTAGTACTAATCGGTCGAGGACTTAATCACAAAGAAAAGATAGGTTTTATAGAGAACAAGAAAGAAGTTGACTGTTATTTAGTTTTGAAGGATTTACCTTCAAGATCTGGTGATGATGGCAAAGTGGTCACACCTGTTCCCATTTCGAACACAGAAGTTAAGCACTTTTACGGCGACAATAGCTAGGCTTGCTCTAGTGAAGATAGCAAATTGCCA
>NZ_JAQFIQ010000072.1 GCF_029504745.1 Breznakia sp. PF5-3
CATTTTTAATACCTGCCTTTATTCCTGTATTGTATCAATCATTCTTACATTATTTTTGTACCATTAGGTATTCTTTGGTTGAATTAAGCGTAAAAAAAATGATAGACAATTTATATTCAAAAAATGTCAAACAAGCATTAATTGATATATCAAATTGTTATGTAAGCAAATGGATTACTATAAACTATTATTGTAAATAATTCTGGCTCTTCATGGGGAGTAAGCCTTGTGCATGCAGAAATAGAAAAAATATATTTTCAAAATATATATTGTGAAATTAATATAAGTGAACAAGGAATACTATTTTTGGAGAAATATGAATAGTATAAAATTAGATATTCTCCACATTTAATCGTAATAATTTTTTCAATTTTCTTGCTGTATTTTGTAATTTTAAATATTATATAAAATTACAAAGTATGGAGTAATTTCTATATAGGAATGCCTCTTTTTTTCGTGTCCTAAAAATTAATTATATTTGTTAAATAAGGATAATAAAAAGTTAATTAGGTTAAAAAGTTTAAAACGTTTTAAAAAGTTCTTACAAATAAGCGGATGAAAATAAAGTCTAAACAATAATTAAATTGTAAGTGTAGAATAATATAGTTTATGAAAGGGTAGTGTATGAAGAAAAAAAATATTGTGGCTTTGATTGTTATAATTGTTAGTGCAATCACTTTAATTATCGAGATAACAAATAAAAGTGAATCAGATATTCTTATTGATAAATTTAATGATGTGGATTTAAATGGTTTTACTCCTTGTTATAAAACAACTCATCTCAAAATAGAAAACAACAATTTAACCGTTGCTGTTATAGAAGATGTTGATGGAAGATATTATTTGTTTTCATTAACTGTATTGAAAAAGGGTGAAGGTTATTCGTATTTCTGTTCGCCGTTGATAGGGGATGAAAAAGATCTTTTTTACTTGAGTGCTTCAACAAATGAGAAAGAAAGAAGATATTTTGGATTGTATCCAGAGCATGTTGAAGTGACTTATAATGGGAAATTAGATTTTTTAGAGTATAAAACAATTACACTTGAAATAAATGGAGTAAATTATGATTATACAATTTGGAATATGGAATTATCTAAAAACCAGAAATTTGATCATACATTATTTAGTTTAGAGTAAATATGAGTTAAGTAATAATAGATAAAATAAGAAAACTATTTAATCTATTTTTAGCTTTGTTGTAAATAAGTTTGTTTAATAGTTAGATATAAAGAAAATGTTGTGGGGTAAAGATACACTCGAAATATTAAAAGAGAGATATTTATAAACATATTAAATAAACTCAACTACGAGTTAATTAGGTTTACAGTTTAATATTATTAAAAACTAAAAAATACGTTATGAGACATTAAGTAATCATAGCGTATTTTTATATTCAGCTGCTTTTTTAGATCAGAAGTTTTTTAATTGATCTTTAGATGGGAAGAAAATCTTTATAAATATATTGACATGTATATACATGTAGTATAGAATTACGTTATAAACTTGTATATACATGTTGTAAAGGAGAATATATGGAAAATACAGTGAGTAAAGTATTTGATTGTGGATATCGAGTTTTGGATAAGATTCAAAAGACACAATCGGTGGCAATTGCTCAAGCAGGGGAATTGGTTGCCAAGGCACATGTGAATGGTCAGAAGTTTTTTGTGAGTGGTAGTGGGCATTCGCATACGGTAGCAGAGGAGTTTTATGGAAGAGCTGGAGGTTTGGCGTTTGTTGTGCCAATTATGACAACGGAATTGACATTAAATGAGCATCCTACAAAGAGTTCTTACATTGAGAGGTTATCAGGGTATGCTGAAATCTTGGCTACGCTTTATGGAATAGCGAAAGATGATGTTGTGTTGATTGCTTCTAACTCGGGTAGAAATGCATATCCTATTGAGTTGGCGTTAGCTGCGAAAGAGCGTGGTGCAAAAGTAATTGCTATTACGAGTGTTCATCACTCTACCAATACGACATCAAGGCATGAAAGTGGAAAGAAGTTAATGGATATTGCTGATATCGTAATTGATAATTGTGGTGAAGAGGGAGATAGTGCATTATCGTTAGATGGATTATCTACTAAGGTGTGTCCTACTTCTTCAATGGCAAATGCATTTATTGCACAAGGGATCAGTGTGAGTTGTGCACAAGCGATGTTGTACTTAGGTGAGAAACCACCAATCTTCATAAGTTTAAATTCGGATGGAAATGAAAGTGTGAATGAAGTGTATTTTAAAAAATATACACGGTTATATTAGAAGTGTTTATGAAAGCGAAGATTTTAGATAGATTACGAGGGAAACTTATTGTTTCCTGTCAAGCATATGAAGAGAATCCATTTTATGGTGCAGAGAATATGGTGAAGATGGCACAAAGTGCAAAGCTGGGTGGAGCTGAAGTATTGCGCATTTGTTGGCCGGAACAAGTGAAAGCAGTAAAAGCAAAAATGGATATTATGATTGTTGGAATTAATAAGCAATTTCATGAAGGAATGAATATTCTTGATGATGTCTTTATAACCCCAACCTATAAATCAGCAGTATCACTTATTGAGGCTGGCTGTGAGATTGTTGCAATGGATGGAACGTTACGAAAAAGAACGTATGAAGATTTAGCTGAGATAGTGAAAAACATCAAACAAGCATACCCACAAGTGGTATTAATGGCAGATATCTCAACGCTTCAAGAGGGAATTCAATGTGAAGCGATGGGGTTTGATATTTTATCAACTACGTTATCTGGATATACACGAGCAACAAAAACAAATAGTGAACAACCAGATTATGATTTAATTAAGCAATTAAAAAAGCACACCAAATGTCTAATCAATGCAGAAGGACGAATTTGGAGTGTTGAACAACTACAAAAAGTAATGGCGATGGAACCAGATTGTGTAACGATAGGTTCAGCTATTACAAATCCAATGAAAATTAGTGAACACTTTATGAAAACATGGAAAGGATTATAAAGCTATGGACTTTGATAAGCGAGTGAATCGAGATTACACAGAAGCTACAAAATGGGAAAAGTATCGAAATGTGATTCAAGACAAAGAGCAAATACCAATGTGGATAGCAGATATGGATCTAGCGTGTAGTGAAGCGATTCAAGATGCATTGCTAAAGCGAGCAAAGCATCCTATTTATGGATATAGTGATCGTGATGTTAGCTATTTAGAATTGTTTGCGAAACGCTTTAATGATATGCACAACTACCAAGTAACAGCAGACAATATCGTTTTGAGTACAGGGGTTATCTATGCCATTACTTGTGCATTACGTCTCTTTAGTAAGCAAGGTGATCATGTTGTAATCCTATCACCATCGTATGCACCTTTTACAAAATTAATTGAGCATTGTAAGCGTAAGGTAGTACGAAGTGAAATGGTAAAAGGGGATGAACGATATGAAATTGACTTTGATGATTTAGATGCAAAGTTAGCAGATGCAAAAGTCCTATTATTGTGTAATCCACACAATCCTACAGGACGTGTATTTGACCATAAAGAAGTAACCCAGATGGCGAAGCTTTGTGAAAAGCACAATATCGTAATTATCAGTGATGAGATTCATGCCGATATTACGTATGATCATCATGATTTTGTACCCATCATGAATGTTAGTGAATATACCAAAGCACATACGATTGCTTGTGTATCGCCAACCAAAACATTCAATATGGCTGGCTTGAAGATATCAGGAGTAATTATTAAAAATCGCAGTTGGTATAAAACGTTTCAAAAAGAAGCAGCGATGATTGGAATTAGCAGTATCAATGTCTTTGCAATGCAAGCAATCAAAGCAGCATACTTACAAAGTGATGAGTGGGAAAAAGAGAATCGTGCGTATTTAAAAGCAAATCGCAATCGTATTAAGGAATATTTTGCTAGTTGTATTCCAGATATTCAAAGTTATCAACCAGAGGGTACATACTTTTATTGGATTGATTTAAGTAACTATCAAGAAAGTGATAAACTGCTTGAAAAGTTTCTAGATCATGGGTTGATTTTATCAGGTGGATTAGAATTTTCACCTTTGAGTAAAAATTTTGTTCGATTGAATTTTGCGTGTTCAAAAGAACAACTAGAGTGTTGTTTAGAAGTTATGAAAGAAGTATTAACAGGGGAGAAATTAAAATGATTTTAGGAATTATTATCACACATGCAGATTTTGCAAGTGGATTAAAAAATGCTGTTGAAATGATTAGCGGAAAGCAAGAGAAGTTAGTTGCTATTAAATTGCTAGAAGGAGAGGGACTACCTGATGTAGTTACTCGAATCAAAACAGTAAAGAAAGAATTGGAAGTTGATGAAGCAGTCTTATTTGTAGATATGTTTGGTGCTACACCATTTAATTCTGCAAGTGTTGTTTGTGCAGAAAGTGATGATCCAGTAGTTGCGGGTGTTAATTTACCATTGTTGTTAACGTTTGTTTTAAATCGTGAACACATGACGAAAGAAGAATTATTGGTTAGCTTAGAAACAACTCACCAAGAAGATTTTAAAATAATTAGAAAAACAGATTTGATATAAGGAGATAAATTATGGGAATAGATTTATTACGATGTGATGATCGATTAATTCATGGACAATGTATTGTGCGCGTAATTAGTGATGGAAATATTGATCATATTATTTTAGTTGATGATTTTACAGCTACTTCACCAGTGATGGCAAACATTTATAAGATGTCAGTACCACCAACGGTAACAATCGATTTATTAACTTGTGAAGCAGCGAATGAAAAGATTGAAGAATATGCCAACAAGGATGCGAAAACATTGGTATTGGTAAAAGATCCATGTGTTGCACTAGCATTACAAGAAAAAACGGATTGTTTACCAAAAGAGTTAAACATAGGACCAATGAGTAATCGTAACGATACAAAGAAATTTACATTTTATGCATACTTGTTGGAAAATGAAGTACAAGCATGTGATGCATTAACAGAAAAGGGAATTCGTGTGTATTTTAGGCAAGTTCCAGATGAAAAAGAAATTGAATGGGTAGATGTTAGGTAAGAAAAGACAAACTATAATATGTCAAATAAAGAATGATATAGGCATATAAATAGGTGATTGTCTTGATTTAGAGGTGAAACCTCTATAAAAACTTCACCT
>NZ_JAQFIQ010000073.1 GCF_029504745.1 Breznakia sp. PF5-3
GTAGCTGCCAGGCTACTTTCTACTATAACACGGAGGTTTCTTTAAGTTCTTTTACCACCCGCATAGCAGGTGGTATTTTTTTGCGATAATAAAAAAAGAAGTGATTTATATCACTTCTTTTGCTACTCAGCCGTTGTTTCTTCTGGATCACGCAGATGACTTTTTGATAATTCTAGATATTCTTCAGCTTTCTTTCGATTACCCTTGTTTTCGTATTGTACAGATAATAGGTATTCTGTAATTCCTTTTTCAGCATCGTCTTGATCTTTTAAATTTGCTTCCATCTCCTCAATGTAATTTGATCTTTTTAAAATGAAGACATCATATATCGTACGTGCTTCTTTTTTCATTTCTTCATTGTCAAAACCTTCGATGACTTCAATGAGTTCTTTTGTTTTGTGTTTATTTTCTAATCCTACATAATAGTTAAAAGCTTTCATATATACATCTTGCTTTTGTGGCATTGTCATCTTTATTGTAAATAAAGTATCAAAGCTTTTATCAATCTTGCTTTCATCACCACGTAGAATATATGAATTTAATTTTAAATATTCAATATTGAAGTGTGGAAACAAATATCTTGAAGACCAACTATCAACAATTTTATCAAATTCATCATATTGTTGCTGTTGTAGTAACGTTAGAATTTTTTTAAATCTTAACTTTTTAAAAATATACGTAAATAATGAAAAACCTCCAACGGTTATAACGGTAAGAATAAGTATTAATTCCATAGATTTCTCCTTAATCAATTAGTTATATTATACCGTGATTTTATAACTTTTAACATAGGGAAATTAAATATCGTAAAAAAGACAAAATAAATATTCAAAAAGATAAGCGAAAACTATGCTCTTATCCTATAAAGAGTGTATAATACTAATTAACGGAGGTATCGTAAATGATTATACAGAGTAAAAAGGTTTGGATAGCAGGTCAATTTGTTCCGGCTCAAATAGAAATGAAAGCTGATAAGATTACAGGTATTTATGAGTATGGTGAAAAGCAAGTGGATAAGGATTACGAAGATAATAGAATCGTTCCTGGTTTCATTGATATTCACTGTCATGGAGCGTATACATTTGATACAAATGATGCACAACCAGAAGGTCTTCTTAATTGGGTGAAAAATATTACGGATGAAGGAGTAACAGGATTGTTTCCAACAACCATTACCCAAAGTAAAGAAGTGTTAACGAAGGCATTGGAAAATATTGTAGATGTAGTTGAAAAAGGATATGAAGGTGCAGAAATTTTAGGAGTACACTTTGAAGGTCCATATTTAGATATGAAATACAAGGGTGCACAACCAGAACAACATATTAAAAAACCAAATGTTGAAGAGTTTAAGGAATATCAAAAAGCAGCTAAAGGAATGATTAAAATCATGACAATGGCTTGTGAACATGATGAAGATTTTAAACTTACAGAATATGCATCACAAAATGGCGTATTAGTAAGTATGGGACATTCAGGTTCTACTTATGAAGAAGCCGTTATGGCGGTAGCACATGGTGCGCAAAGTATGACTCATGTTTTTAATGGAATGACACCATTCCAACATCGTAACCCAGGATTGGTTGGTGCAGCTATGCGCTTTAGAGATGTGTATGGAGAAGTAATCTGTGATGGTAATCATTCAAACTTAAATGCAGTAAATAATTTATTTATGGCAAAAGGTCGTGATTATACAATTATGATTACTGATGCATTGATGGCAAAAGGATGCCCAATTGGTTCTCATCACATGTTTGGGGGAAATGAAATTGAGATTTATCCAGATGGAAGTGCCCATTTAGTAGAAGCTAAAAGTCTTGCAGGAAGTACTTTAAATGTAAATAAAGGACTTAAGTTATTAGTTGAAGAGGCTCTTATTCCATTTGATTATGCACTTAATTCTTGTACGTTAAATCCAGCTAGAGCGCTTAAGATTGATGATCGCAAAGGAAAAATCATGACTGGTCATGATGCGGATTTGGTTGTACTTGATAAAGAGTATGATGTAATTCAAACATATGCTAGAGGAGTAGCTTGTAAATAGTTTTAAAAAAGATAATTCATAATTATGAATTATCTTTTCTTATGTCTTTCCAGTCTTTTTCAAAGGTTTCTTTTCCACTATCGGTTAATGGGTGTTGTAGTGATGACATATAAAGTTGATATGGAATCCCTACATATTCAATATCTAGTTTGGATAAGGCTTGTAGATGGTGAAGGTTTTTTAAAGATGCAGCAACGATATGCGTATTGCTATTTTTTGTTAATTTTATGGCATCTTCAATAAGTGCGAGACCGTCATTTCCCATTTCATCATTGCGGCCAATGAAGAAAAATATATAATCTGCATGAGCATTCATAGCTGCTGCAACTTGTGCTATAGAAAAGACTAAGGTAATTGCTGTTTTTATTCCTCTATTATGAAGAATGTTACATAGTTTTAATCCTGCTTTGGAAAAGTTAATCTTTATAATTGCTTTTGGATATATTTTTAGAATAGCATCCACTTCACTTAACATTTCTTCTACGGTGTTCCCCATAACTTCAGCACTTAGGAATGAAAGGTTTTTATCTTTGTAGTAATCTAGGAAGCTAAGCATATCAATAGTATTCTTTTTGTATAAAGTTGGGTTTGCTGTAATGGCTTGAATACCCATATTTAATACTTCATCAATTTCGTTTATATTTGCATGGTCAATAATATATTTCATGTATTTTCCTCCTGTTTCAATCATATATGATTTCTAGTTTTGAGGATAGTGAAGTACATGTAATTCTATTACCATAATGATTCGTTAAAAAGTTTTCATATGTTGATAAATTACCTTATTGTTATGTTCTAGAAATCATCTACTGCAAGGTAGTTTTCATTTATAAAAGTGCATATACTATACATGTACACGAAGGAGGAATTTTTATGTTTGATTATTATCAACCAACGCGAATCCATTTTGGAGATCGATTGCATGAGCTTGGAAAGATATGTAAGCGGTATGGGGAAAGAGCATTGCTTGTTACTGCTCCAGATGGTGTATTAACACCATTATATACAGAGATAAAAAAGATATTATCAGAGACAGAGATTGAAGTTTTTCATTTTAAAGAGGTAAAACCAAATCCTCATATTGGAATTGTTGAAGAAGGGTTGCAAGTTCTTAAAGAAAATCCAGTGGATTTTGTATTAGCTGTTGGTGGTGGTAGTTCAATGGATACAGCAAAAGCGATTGCCTTTACCAATGGTGTTGAAACTATAAACTGGGATGAAATTTTTGAAATGTTTCATTCACCTTTTGAGAATTATCAAGCGTATACAGGAAATGAATTGCCTATTATTGCTGTTCCTACGACATCAGGTACAGGATCGCAGGTAACACAGGCAGCCGTATTATCAAGAGGAAATGAAAAAATAACGTTTTTTCATCCACTGTTGTTTTCAAAAGAGTGTATTTTAGATCCATCACTTACCTTGACGCTACCAGCCCATATTCGCTCAGCGACAGGCTTTGATGCATTTACCCATGCTTTTGAAAGCTATATCAATCCCAAAGCTTCTACATATTCTAAAATGGATTCATTATCAGCTATGAAGTTGATTGTTGAAAATTTACCTAAAGCAATGAAAGATCCACAATCTGTGGAATATCGTTCTAATATGATGTTAGCAGATACGTTAGCGGGTAGAGCACTTGCCAATGGAGGAGCAGCAGCTCCTCATCCATTGTCAGAGATTATTGGTGGTGTTTTAAATATTCCTCATGGAGAAGCTTTAGCAATCGTCTTTCCAGCTTTTATAAAAAACTTTGCAGTTCAATACGAAGAAGAATTTACTGAGATAGCTTCCTTTTTTACTGGCTATAACTCATTGTATGAAGGTATGACAGCATTTTTGAGAGAGATAAACTTGAATAAGAGATTAAGTGATTATGAAATGAGTGAGGAACAGTATGATGCGATTATAAATTCGCCAATTCTTGAACATCTTCCATTTGGGACAGCAGAAGATTTAAAACAAATTTTAAAGGATTCTTATTAAAATGATAAAACTTATTGGTATTGATTTAGATGGGACATTATTAAATTCAAAATTGGAAGTACCTATTGAAAATAAACAAAGTATTGTGAAAGCATTGGATAAAGGAATACATGTTTATTTAGTAACTGGAAGACCATATTGCTTTGCTAAACACCTTGCTCTTGAAATCGATGACAGGGTGCAAGTGATTTCTAGCAATGGTGCTAATTATGAGATAGATAATATAATGACATCTAAATATATAGAGACGACTGCACTAGAAACGGTTATAACGGAATTGTCTAAGGAAGAAGTATGTGCATTTTTTAAAGGAAATGCTAATTTTTATACACATGAAGCATATGATGATCGTTTTCTTTACAGTCATATGAATGAAGATTTACCAAAAGCATTACAAGTAACTTCTTATACGCAATTATCATGGAGGGAGCTGCATGATAAGACTCATGATATTTTGAAGATATTGGTTTATACATTATCAAAAGAAACCTTAGAGCGTTTGCGAAAGCGTTTATCTCTGATTGAACACATTACTCTTACGAGTTATAATGCAATCAGCTTTGATATCAATGCTGAAGGTGTGAGTAAAGGGAATGCCATTTTGGAAATAATGAAAAAGATGAACATACAGAAAAATGAAATTTTAGCGATTGGGGATAATGAAAATGATGTATCAATGTTTGAAGTATGTGGGCATTGTGTAGCCATGGAAAATGCAAATCAACAAATCAAGCAGATGAGTGAGTATATAACAAGCTCAAATGATGATTATGGTGTAGCCAATGCAATTGATTATTATATAGAAGATTAAGAAAGCCGGCCTTTGTAAATGATGTTATCCCCCTTAGGTATACAGTGCAAATAAATAAAGCACTTTAATTTAAGGGGGTTTTAATATGGGAAGAAATCAAAAATATACAATG
>NZ_JAQFIQ010000074.1 GCF_029504745.1 Breznakia sp. PF5-3
AACAAAAACATTAAAAGGACTAACTCCTGTGGAATTCAGGAATCAGTCCTTAACGACTATTTAATTATTGTGTCCAACTAATTGGGTTCACTTCAGAAAATGTATTGCCTTTTTTATAGTATGCATCCACAAGTGTTTGATATAGTAACATTCATAACAAAGGAAGTATCTTTCATCAAAGTAGTTATTTTTTGTAATAGTGCATATACTTCTTCGCTGGTTCCTTTTATCACTGTTGCCATGTCTGTAATTTCTGAAGAGAGTTCAGAATGTTGGATAAGGGATAATACTTTATCAATATCAGATGTATAAGCTTTTTTTCCTAATGGATAGAAACTTATTTGACATGAGATGAATGATTCATTTGAAACTTTACGCATACGAAACCTCCTTTTACATTTTTAGATTTATATTCCTTGTTTATTGTATCGGTATATTGGTCTTCATTTAAGGTTGGAGGTAGAAACAAACATTCTTTTGCTTCTACAAAATGGTCTCTATCTAAATTAACAATATCCTCAAGGGTTTTAAAAGTAGCACTTTCATAAGCGGTTCCTTTACAAATATCACTAGTGTAAAGTTGTTCCCAGCTACCTCCTTTTTGAATGGTTCCAATGATAATTTGACCATCGGGCTTTACGACGCGTTTCATTTCCTCATATATTGCTTGAGGGTAAGGCATGAATTCAAATGCTGTAACAGATATAATGGCATCAAAAGTATGATCATCAAAGGCTAAAGATTCCCCGTTCATTAAGTGAAAAGGGATGTTGTGAGTTGTATTCTTTTGCTCAGCAATGTGTAACATTTCCCTGGAAATATCAATTCCCGTTACTTGATAGTCAAGTTTGTGTAACTTATAAGTGAAGTTTCCAGTACCACAGCCAATGTCTAAGACTTTTGCTTTTGACTTTTTAGTGAGTAAGGAAAAAAGTGCATTACTTTCTTCTTTATCAACAAAACTTCCCATTGTAGTTTTATACCATGCATCATAATCTTTTGAAAACTTATCAAAAATAGTATTGTTATTTATCATAATATTCTCCCCATAATTATTAAAAGTATATCATAGAATATTATAGTAACATTTTTTTTGAAGGTTATTTAGGGAATTTCACATTTTTGTTATTTTGCATAGGCTTGTATTTTTGTTGTCATTTATATACAATATTTAGAAAGAAAGGTGTAGATATGGATTTTATCAAAGACTTTTTAAATACATATTATTTAGTACCTGTACGTTTTGTTTTTGTTTTATTAGTTTTACTTTTATTCAGGGAAATAAAGCGGTTGATGTTATATCGACAAGAAAAACAAAAATTGCTTGCGGTTTTAGAGATAGAAGATGCTGGGATTAAAATCCCTGTTACACATTATGAGATGACGATTGGTCGTTCAAATGCTTGTGATGTAGTTATTAATTTGCCATCTATTTCTAGACAACATGCTGTTTTAACTATGAAAGATAATGGGTATTGGAAAATTACGGATACAAAATCAAAAGGTGGAGTATTGGTAAATGGCAAAGAGGCAAATGAGGAAACGGAAATAAAAATGGATGATGAGGTGATTTTAGCTGGGGTTAGAGTTAAAATTATGCCATCGACTTTTATGGATGCTCGTGAATATGAAGAGGAACTACGAAGAAAAGAAAAGAAGTTCACTACTAGAATAAAAGATAAAATTAACTTTATTGGAAGAAAAGAAGGTAATTATAATAAAGCGATTATCTTATTGAATATATTTCAGATTTTAGCTTTTATTCAATTGCAGTTAACAATTGATGAAGCATATACTACATCACTTTGGATTGTTTTTATATCTATATTTATGACACCATGGATATTTAAAATCATTGCTAGAATGTTGAAGATTCAAAATTTAGGTGCTGAAGCAGCGGCATTTTTTCTTACAACGTTTGGCTTTTGTGTTATAGCAAGTGCAAATCCTGGAGATTTAATTAAACAATTAGGTGCCTATTTTATGGGGATCGCATTTTATAGTATTTTGTGTATTGTTTTAAAAAATGTAAATCAAATTATGAAACTTCGTCGTTATGCAGCAGGATTATCTATTCTTTTGTTATTGGCAAATCTTGTTTTGGGTTCAACGATCAATGGGCAAACGAACTGGATTGTTTTAGGTCCCATTACAATACAGCCATCAGAATTTGTGAAAGTGTTATTTATTTTTGCTAGTAGTGCAACTTTAGATTGGCTGTTTTCTACAAAAAACTTGCGGAATTTAATTGTATATTCTGTTGCGTGTGTGGGGTTGTTGTTTTTGATGGGTGATTTTGGAACAGCTTTGATTTTCTTTTTCACATTTATCATTTTAATGTTTATGACATCTGGTGATATTAAAGCGATTTTGATGACCTTTATTGTATCAGGTTTAGGAGGGCTTATGGTGTTAAGCTTCCGTCCTTATATCATGCAAAGATTTTCTACTTGGCGCAATGTATGGGCACATATTTATGACACAGGGTCACAACAAGCAAGGGCGTTAATTGCGCTATCTAGTGGTGGATTGTTAGGCTTAGGTGCTGGTAATGGGTTTGCAAGAACCATCTTTGCAGCGGATAGTGATATTGTAATCTCTATGATTATTGAAGAGTGGGGATTAATTATTGCAATCTTTATTGCAGCGGTATACATTATTTTCATGATTAGTGCAATTAGGAGTCATAAAGTTGCGCGATCTTCATATTATGTAATTGCTGCTTGTGCAGCAGCAGGATTGTTTGTGATTCAAACATCATTAAATATTTTTGGTGCTCTAGATGTTTTACCTTTCACAGGTGTAACATTACCATTTATTAGTAATGGTGGATCTAGTATGGTAGGAAGTTGGGGATTGTTGAGCTTTATTACAGCCGCTCTAAATTATGCACAACCAAAGAAAAATAAGGCTGCTACTCCAGTAGAGTTTGAGGAGGAATAGACAATGAACAGAGTTGCGAAAAGAGCAAGATATTTAAGTATATTAATTGTTGTGTTTTCATTGTGTGCAATTGTTTTCTTTTATGATTATTTCACATCTGCTAGTACATGGGTAGTACATCCATCAAATGCAAATATTTATCATGATGGTGAATTAACGGTTGCTGGAAATGTGTATTCATCTGATAAAGTTAAACTACTACAATCGGATAATAATGGGTTAACCTATGCAGATGATTTCTTTACTCGTCTATCAACCTTACATGTGGTTGGTGATAAAGATGATAATATTACAACAGGTGTTTTAACATCTAAACGGGATAAACTTATTGGTTATGATTTATTGAATGGCTTATTTGGAGCAGCTGATTCGGATCATACGATTCATTTAACGATCAATGCGGAATTATCTGCTTTAGCATATCAAGCTCTTGGAGAGCAAAACGGAGCGATTGGTATCTATAATTATGAGACAGGAGAAGTGCTCTGTATGGTGTCGAAACCTTCTTATGACCCTTATGATCCACCTAGTGCAGCAGATGCGGTAGATGGGGTTTATATCAATCGTGTAATGAATGGTGTGTTTGTTCCAGGTTCGATTATGAAGCTTGTTACATCGTATGCAGCTATTGAAAATATCAGTGATATTTATGAACAGACTTTTGATTGTCATCAAGGTGTTGAAATTGATGGACAATGGATTGAATGTAATGGATATCATGGTACACAAACATTTGAACAGGCATTAGCAAATTCATGTAATGCGGCTTTTGCAAGAATTGCTATTCAAGTAGGGAATGATACATTGGAAGAATATGCGAAGAAGGTAGGCATTACCTCTACCTATACAATTGATGGAGTAAGAACTTCTGCTGGTCGCTTCAATGTTGCTGATGCAGACAATGTAAACCTTGCATGGGCTGGGATAGGACAGTATACAACCATGGTAGATCCAATGCAATATATGATGTTTTGTGGTGCTATTGCAAATGGTGGAGTTATGAAAAAACCATATTATATTGAAGAAGGATCATTTTTATCTTCAATAAATATTTCAGATGATGGTGAGCGAATCATGGAGGAAGATGTAGCGAATCAATTAAAAGAGTTAATGCGTAATAATACCATATCAAATTATGGAGAATGGAATTTTCCAGATTTAGAAGTTGGTGCTAAGAGTGGTACTGCAGAAGTAGAAGAAGGGGATCCACATTCTTGGTTTGTAGGATTTTCAAATGCTGAACAGACACCATTGGCTTTTGTGGTAATCGTAGAAAATGATGGAGGTGTTTCTTCTTCAATAAATGTAGCATCTACTGTACTTCAGCGTGCAGCTAGTATTATGGATAAGTAAAAAAGGACATGAATCATGAACCGACCCCAAAAACTTGGAAAGCCAAGAAAGGAGTCGGTTTTTATATGAAACTAACAGAAGAAGACAAAATAAATATATATTACGAAAGAA
>NZ_JAQFIQ010000075.1 GCF_029504745.1 Breznakia sp. PF5-3
ATAAGGAATGGTAGTATTTAGTTAGAAAAAAGAAGCAACTTTTATTGCTTCTCATATTACGGTTAGTTCATTTACACAGATTTTTTTACACTCTCCTCAATTTCGACAAAATGGCATAGAAAAAAGGCTGTTAACCTTCAAGGCGATAAAAATCACCTATCTGTCACAGTCTCTCTAATAGTTTCGTTTTTCTGGTATGATAATCCGTTCTATTAATCCCTTTCTTTAACACCTGTTCATCTCCAAGTAAAACCAAAGATTTTTTTGCTCTTGTTATCCCCGTATAAATCAATCGACGCTGAAGCATATAAATATAATCTTTCAAAATTGGCATAATCACAATTGGATATTCACTACCTTGTGATTTGTGTATTGAAATACAATAGGCATGTGTAATATTATTGAAATTTTCAGAAGTATATTCTACAAATATCCCATCAAAGTCAACAATGATTCGATTTTGATGATCAATATCATTACGAGCATCTACAATTTCAATAATTTTTCCAATATCTCCATTATATACTCCATCATCTGGTTGGTTTTTCAATTGTAACACTTTATCGTCTTCACGAAAAACACGATATCCTAAGCGTAGCTCATTTTTTCCAGCTTCTGATGGATTACAAAGACCTTGCAAAGATTTATTAAGCGCATCAATTCCTGCAACACCATTATACATTGGCGCTAACACTTGTATATCTAAATCTTGATAACCTTTTTCAAATGCATTTGAAACGATTTTAATAATTTGATCTTTCACTTGATAGTTCTCACACGAAAACATTTTCACATCATTTTGTTGATGAAAATCTAATAGCTCACCATCTTTCATCGCATGCGCTAAAGCTATTACATCACTACCTTCACTTTGACGATATATTTTATCTAATCTAGTTACTTCAAACATATTTGATCCTATCAAATCTTTTAACACAAAACCTGGTCCAACAGAAGGTAACTGATCTTCATCACCAATAATTAATATCTTCGCTACATTGTGAGATGCCTTCAAAAGATTATAAAACAACCAAGAATCAACCATTGAAAATTCATCGATGATAATTAAGTTTGCCTCAATGGGACTATTTTCATCCACAGCAAAGACATTTGTCTCCAAATCCCATTTTAAGAGTGAATGAATCGTTGTGGCATGAATTCCTCCCAATTCGCCCAAACGCTTCGCAGCACGCCCTGTCGGCGCGCACAGAGCGATTGTAGAGTAAGGGAACAAATCCTTGTATAAACTAATAATTGCTCTTACTATTGTTGTTTTTCCTGTTCCTGGTCCACCTGTCAAGATAGAAAATGATTCTTCAAAAAAAACTTTCATCGCTGTTATTTGCTTTGTGTCGTAATGAATATTAAATTTATCACTCAATTCCTCAATTTTTTTATCCAATTCCCCAGTATCAACTTTTGCTGTTTCTCCATAAGGGAAATTAACTAAGAAATCACTAATTCCTTTTTCCGCATCATATTGTGTGATGTGATAAATATCATTCCCTTCAATATGAAGCAACCGTTCTATTTCTAATTGTTGTAAGTAATCATCAAACATTTCCTCATTACAGAAATCAAATTCTTTTGATACCCGTTTAAAAACAACATCTTTTTCTTCGTAAGTGTTACCACTTTGCATTGATAAAGATAATACAATAGATACAATTGCTGCTTTAATTCGTTTGGGGTCATTTTCATCAAAGCCCAAACTCATAGCAAGTTTATCAGCCGTTTTAAAGCCAATTCCATCGATATCGGTTATCAATTGATATGGATTTTCTTTCACCACCTGAATTGCACGATCTTCATAAACCGCTTCAATCTTCAATACATTTTTAGTACTAATACCATGTTGTGTCAAAAAAACAATCGAATCATCGATACTATTTTGAACACCTTCGCAGATACTGTCCTTCTGCTTATCACTTAACCCTACAATTTGATATACCACACTTGGATCATCTTTTATAATCTCTATTGCATCACTACCAAGTTGAGCAACTAGCTTACTAGCTGCTTTTTTCCCAACACCACTAAATAAAGAACTAGAAAAATAGCGAATCAAAGAACTATCATCATTTGGTAATACCTTCTCATACGATTCAACTTGAAACTGCATCCCATATTTATAATGTTCCAAATAATCGCCATATAAGCGATATGGTTGTTCTTCCAATATCTCACCTATATATCCAGTCACAGTTAAGGTTTTTTCATCTTTTTCATTCGTTCTGAATTTCGCAACTGTATAATTGTTATTTCGATAAATAATCACGCTGAAATAGCCTTCAATACACAATTTATCCTGCAAAATCATCACTCCTCACTTAATTTGATTACATAGTTGACAAAACAAAAGCTAATGTATTATATAAACCATGTAAAATAATGCACCCATAAATGCTTCCTGTATCTTCATAAGCTTTCGCAAAAACAATACCCATAGCACCATATAAAAATATATATATCAAATCCATAAACTTTCCTATAAATATAGAATCCATAACATGTATGAAGCCAAAAAAGAAGCTAGAAATTAGCGCCGCTTTGAAAAAGGAACTTTTCTCACGTACCATTCGGAATATTACACCACGAAATACTGTTTCTTCTAAAATCGGAGCTAAAACTCCAACTGTTATCAAATATATATAAGGATTCATTCTTTGAATTTGCATTATTTGATTCTGATTTTCACTTGTCTCTAAAGAAAACAATATTCCTATAAAATTCCCTATAATTATATTTGCTAACAATAACAAACCTATTCCAGTAGCAATTGCTTTTATTAAATCTATAAAATTTATATCTGCTTCTTTCTTGAATAATGGAAAAGCGATTGCCACAACAAGTATAGACCCAAGTAGATAATCAAAGAAAACATATAATAGTTTATCCTCAACATTAAATAAATTCATAAAACCAAGTACGATAATTGGTATAATAAACAACCAAAGAATAAAATAAGCAATCAATACACCTATTCTTCGTTTTTGCCCTAGAACATATTCCTTATATTTCCCCATTGCGTTTCTCCTTCAATACATCTTCAACATTCATTCCACCACGATATACTTCTTCAATTACTCCGCCGCCTAAACATACATCACCGTCATAAAACACCGCTTCTTGTCCAGGTGTAACAGACGAAATTGGCATATCAAATACAACTTCTACCATATTTTTATCACGTATATATACTTTTACTTCATTATCTTTTTGTCGATATCGAAATTTTGCAGTACAAGAAAATGAATCCTCTATTCCTTTGTTTGTAAACCAATTTACATTTGACACGATGCAAGAATTAGAGAAAAGCAACGGATTGTTTTCTTTACTACAGACATAGAGTTCATTTTTTTCTACATCCTTTCCAACTACAAACCAAGGACCTCCCTCACCACCGATTCCTAATCCTTTTCTTTGTCCTATCGTATAGTACAACACTCCGATATGTTCTCCGATCACTTCATTCGTATCAATATTAATTATCTCCCCATTTTTTGCAGGTAGATAATTAGTCAAAAAATCACGGAAATTTCTTTCTCCTATAAAACAAATACCTGTAGAATCCTTTTTAGTAGCTATATCTAAATCTAATTCTTTCGCAATTCTTCTAACTTCTGGTTTTTCAATATCTCCGATTGGAAACATTGTTTTTTGTAATGCTTCTTGAGATATTTGACACAAAAAATATGTTTGATCTTTATTAGCATCTTTCCCACGCAAAAGAATGCTTTCATCCTCATTATGAATAACCCGTGCATAATGACCTGTTGCGACTTGTTCAAATCCCAACTCCAATGCATATTTTAAGAAGAAATCAAATTTAATATACTTATTACATAAAATATCAGGATTTGGTGTCCTTCCATTTTTATATTCTTCCAAAAAATATTGAAAAACATAATCCCAGTACTCTTTCACAAAATCTACTCGAAGTAATTCCAAGCCTAATTTATCAGCAACCCGCTTCGCATCCATATAATCCTCTTCTTGCGGACATACATCGTTATTAATCGTAGGATTACCACTGATATCATTATTTGCAAAAGAATCCCAATTACGCATAAAAGCACAGGTTACATCATAACCTGCTTCTTTCAATAAATAAGCTGCTACGGCACTATCCACGCCACCTGATAGCCCAACTAATATTTTTTTATTTTTCATACGCTTTATATTATAACACAACAATAACAAAAGAACATTTACAATTTATTATTTATCCTTAATACAAAAAAAAGACATTCCATTGGAATGTCAATAAACTGGCAATTTGCTATCTTCACTAGAGCAAGCCTAGCTATTGTCGCCGTAAAAGTGCTTAACTTCTGTGTTCGAAATGGGAACAGGTGTGACCACTT
>NZ_JAQFIQ010000076.1 GCF_029504745.1 Breznakia sp. PF5-3
TTTTGTTGTTTTTTGTTTTCATATAAAAAATCTCTCCGTTTCTTTTATCATATCACGGAAAGATTTCTTATTTACACAGATTTATTTACACACTCTCAGGAATCAGTCCTTAACGACTATTTAATTATTGTGTCCAACTAATTGGGTTCACTTCATATGCCTTGCTTTTAATCTTCTAAAGTTTTATATTTTTCATTCATCTCTTTTAGTTGTTCATTTAAATCTGCTATCTTTTTTAAATTTTCATCAATGTATCCTTGCAACTTTGTAATCTCTTGATTCCTTTGATTCGTAATTTCCCAACGATCCTCTTGATTTCCCATAACTGGTTCTTGATTTCTAATTTCGATGATTTGTGTTTCTAAATCTTTATTAATTGTTTCTAAATCAGATACTTGTTTATTACGACGTTTAATTCCATCATATAAGTTATCTTTAAACTTTCCTTTTTTCTGTTCATAATACTCGTTTTGACGTGAATAAAACTTTTCTCTTGCTTGTTGAAATTGTCCCCATAAAGCATCTTCTTTATCTCTACCAGCAGAACCTGCTTTTTTCCAACGATCCATCAACTCACGCATTTGTGCTGCTGTCTCTTTAAAATCCTCACTATCGCAAATTGCTTCTGCTTCTTTAATTAATTCTTCTTTTATCTTTAAACTTTCTGCCTGACGAACTTCCATTTCATCAAAGTATTTATCTTGGTTTTGGAAAAATATTTGACGAGCCTCATTGAACTGTTCCCACAGAAGATCATTATCTTCTCTGCCTGCATTTCCTGCAGCTTTCCATTCATCCATTAATTCCCGCATCAACTTTGATGTTTCTTTCCATCTCGTTGAACCGCTCGCTTCTTGTGCCTTTTTGATCAACTCTTCTTTTACTTCTTTGGCACTACGACGATTGGCGTGTAAATCATCATAATATTTTTCTTTCGCTTCAAAAACCTCATTAAAAGCATCTTTGAATTGACGGTTCAAATCAGCATCGACATCTTGTCCTGCATAAGCGGCTTCTTCCCAATCATCTTTAAGTTCATAAAGTACTTTGGTGATGTCTTTCCAATCATTTGTTTCTTTAAGTTCTGCAATTTCTTTTAAAAGTTCTTCCTTTTGCTGTTTTCCCTCTCTTTGGAATTCAGCGCGTTCTAAATGTTTATTAAAATTACGTAATGCTTGGCGATATTCATTATCCAATTGAACATTAATATGCCCAGGTACTTCATCGCCTTTCAGTTGCTCCCATGCATTCGCAATTGTTTCTTTTGCTTCTGAATACAATTGTTCATTGTCTTTCATAATCTCATAAATCGCATCGATTATAAGACGTTTTTTCTCCGCATTAGTCTGTTCTAAACTTAAAATCTCTTCCATTTTTTTTGTTACATAGTTCATCATAAAAATCCACCTCACTCTATATTATACTAGAAAATCAAAAAAACTCTAACTTATTTGTTAGAGAAAGTAATATATTTTATTATTATCGCTTTTTTTGTTTTATCTTTACTAATTTATGTACAACATGTGAATCCGCTGACTTAACGGATTTGATTTCAAAATTACCCAATGATGAAATCAAAGGTGTTAGCTTTGAATACCCATAATTACGTACATCAAAATCAGGGAATCGTTTACTCAACATATTTCCTAATGATGACATGTTTGCCCAACCTTCATCATCAGATATATCAGTAATAATCGAACGAATCGAATTGGTTAATGTTTTTATATCATCTTTGTTTTCAACAATCTTTGCATTCTTCTCATCTTCACTTGTATCACTAAATGCATCTAATAATGTCTCTAAATACTTAAACCGCTCACACGCGACAATAAACGGACGTGGTGTCTTCTTTTCACCCATTCCAACTACTAACTTACCAGACTCCCTTAATCGAGAAGCAAGCTTAGTAAAATCACTGTCACTAGACACAATACAAAACCCATCGACATTTTTTGAATACAAAATATCCATAGCATCAATAATAAGTGCAGAGTCAGTTGAATTTTTACCAACAGTATACCCATACTGTTGAATTGGTGTAATGGAATATTCCAATAATGTATCCTTCCAATTTTTTGTATGTGAATCTGTCCAGTCCCCATAAATACGTTTGTATGTTGGAACTCCATGATTTGGCAATTCTTCAAAAATGTATTTAATATACTTTGCTGATATATTCTCTGCATCTATCAAAACTGCCAATTTTATTTCTTTCTCCATATTTACTCCTTTCCTTTTCTTTTATTATATAAGGTTTCCAAGAAATGAAAACTGTTTTACTTATAACTTATGAAAAATAGGCTTCATTTTTTCAAATGTACAAAACTCTTTAAACCCTATTTTCTTCAATTCTGCTTTTGCTACATCAATATCTTTTCCTAAATCCATAACTGTATGAGCATCTGAACCAAACGTAATTATTCTTCCACCCAATTCATAATACCACTCTAAAATCTCTTTAGCCGGATGAAAGTCTCCCAGTTTATATCGAATTCCAGAAGTGTTGATTTCAATCCCTTTTCCATCTTCAATTACTTGTTTCAATAGTTCCATAATGATTGCTTTTTGTTCTTTATCTGTATCTAATGTATAACTACAATAACGCTTCATTAAATCCAAATGCCCCAACACACTATAATAATCTTTAAACGCTTGGTGCAATTGAATAAGATATTCATAATATCCACGAAAACATTCCTCTGAAGTTTTTCCTCGTTGATAATCATTTAACCAAAATTCTTCATTATCAATTTGATGACAAGACATGATTGCAAAATCTAAATTATTATCTTTCACAATATCCTCATATTCCTTAATATATGGAAGTTGTACACCCAATTCTAACCCTTTTTTTATTACCAATCTATTTTTATACTCATCTTGCAGATTTTTAAGTGCTTCATCATATCCTTCGTAGTCAATTATCTGATCTGGTTCTAATCCATTTCCACCAAACAAATCGATATGATCTGTAAAAACGATTTCATCCATTCCATCGTTTATGGCTTTCTCACAATAGGCATGTAAACTAGCCTCTGAATCTACACTAAATCTTGTATGAACATGATAATCTACTTTCAAAACATTACCTCAACCTTCTCTAATACCCCGTTATTATAGCATTTACCCTATAAAATACAACTCATCTTAGTGATTCTTCACATAAAAGAAGAGAAACAATCTCGCTGTTTCTCTTACTATTTAATATTCAAAATTTTTAGCACATCATATGGTGTATCAAGAATATATTTTGCTGGTAAATCAAGGTTTTGAACAACACCCCAATTTGCTAGTGCAAAATCACAATTCGCTGCTGCAGCACAATCTGCATCCACCTTCGAATCACCAATATATAAAACGTTGTTCATCGTAATTTTTGTGATATCACAAAACGTATATAGGGATTCAGGGTTTGGTTTTGGATGTTTCAAAATATCAGAAGTTATAATATATTCAAACTGTAAGAACGTAGAATTCCCAATTTGAGATTCAACTTCTTCCCAACCATCTCTTCTTCTTGAAGTATTTACCCCAAGAATATACCCATGCTTTTTTAAGATGTGTATTGTTTCACTGATTCCATCAAAAGCTTTGACATTTTTCAATGTCTTTTCATGCTCTCCAAAACAATATTGATGAAATTTCGCTTTGTTTTTGTCTTCAATATGTAAATATTGATGAATTTCATCAGCAGTAGAAAAATAACATTGAATAAAATGTTCATAAGGTAATTTTTCACGCTTTGGATATAGTTTATGATAACCATGATAGATTAGCTCGATCATCACACTGGAATTTACGAGGGTTCCATCACAATCAAATACAATTGCTTTATACATATTTCCCCCTTTACTTTTATAAAATTTGTTTGCATAACTCTGCTAGTTTTTCTGCTACAATCTCTTCCCTATCACCATAAATGCGAAAGCGAATTACCTCACCTTGTTTCACTGGGAGATCCATTAATAACGCTAAGCGTTTAGTTTCAACAATCTGCTTAATTATTTTTGAAAGTTCCTCTTCACCCCCTTTTCTCATTGAAAGTTCCTTTTTATAATAAAATTAGGATATGTGCAAACTTTAAGGAGGT
>NZ_JAQFIQ010000077.1 GCF_029504745.1 Breznakia sp. PF5-3
CCACCGTTGTCTCTTACTTCTAAGTCTGCTGCTGGAACAGCGATTCCTGTTTCTCTAACCCAAGCTTGTGCTTCTGATTTTTCTAGAATCTCTGCATCTGTTCCATTCATTTCATTTTTCAAGATTACATAGTTATTTGCTTTGAATAAGTAGTCTTCTCCAACAATGATATCTCCTACCGTTACAATTCTTGTCTTGCTTACAGTATTATGATCATTATCTGTAACTGTATAAACGATTGGATATACTCCCTCTTCATTTACATTTACAGTTCCTGTTGGTCTAACAATTTTTGTAAGATCACCATCTTCTTTATCTGTTGCACTTACTCCATGTGTGTAGTCATACGTTCCACCCACTGGAATATTCATGTAAGCTGGTTCAACTGTTAATTCTGGCGCATTACCATTAATAACTGTTACATCTGCATCCACTTTTGTAGTTGGTTCTTCTACTACATGATATGTTGCTGAGTATGTTCCTACAGTAGATCCTACATCATGTGTAACCGCTACTTTTCCTTCACTCATATCATCACGTTTGAATGCTTTTGCTTTTGCTCTACTAATTAAGTCTGCGTTCGTTAATGCTTCTGCTTGGCTTCTTGTAAGTTGTACATGTTTCGCTACAATTGTGTACTCATCTCCATGATCGATGATATCTCCATCAATTACTTTGATTTTAACTTCTACTCTTGTCGCTTCTTCTTCACCTACATAGAATGTTGCTTTGTAGTCACCTTCTTCAGCCTTGAAGTTAGTTCCACTTGCATCTACTTTTACAGTTCCTGCACTTAAATCTTTTTTCTTAAATGCTTTTGCTGCTGCTTTATCGATTAATTTCGCATCACTTGTTATTGCTTTTGCTTCATCTACTGTCATTACGATGTTGCTAGCAACAAGTGTATATTTATCTCCATCATCGATTACATTTCCATCTACTACTTTTGCAGTTGGTTCAACTTTATCTTTTGCAGATGTTGCACCTTTCACTGAAATTGTTGTTTTGTAATCTCCAACTTCAGCTTTATAACCACCATTGTCTTTTACTTCTAAGTCTGCTTTTGGAACAGCGATTCCCGTTTCTTTAACCCAAGCTTGCGCTCCCGTTTTTTCTAAGATTTCTGCATCTGTTCCCTTAACATCTTTCTTCAAGATTACATAGTTACTTGCTTTGAATAAGTAGTCTTCTCCAACAATGATATCTCCTACCGCTACAATTCTTGTTTTCGTTGCAGTATTGTGGTCTTTATCTGTAACTGTATAAACGACTGGGTATACTCCCTCTTCATTTACATTTACAGTTCCTGATGATGTCACCTTACTAGTAAGATCACCATCTTCATCATCAATTGCACTTACTCCATATGTATTATCATATGTTCCACCTACTGGAATATTCATGTAGTCTGGTTCCACCGTTAAGCTTGGACCATTTCCTGTTACAACTGTTACATTGATTTCAACCTTTGTTGTTGGTTCTTCTGCTACATACAATGTTACTTTGTACACACCAGGTTCTGAATCAACTGTATATGGTTTTTCAATTGCTACAGTTGCTGCACTCATATCATCACGTTTGAATGCTTTTGCTTTCGCTCTACTAATTAAGTCATTATCAGTTAATGCTTCTGCTTGGCTTCTTGTAAGTTGTACATGTTTCGCTACAATTGTGTACTCATCTCCATGATCAATGATATCTCCATCCATTACTTTGATTTTAACTTCTACTCTTGTCGCTTCTTCTTCACCTACATAGAATGTTGCTTTGTAGTCACCTTCTTCAGCCTTGAAGTTAGTTCCACTTGCATCTACTTTTACAGTTCCTGCACTTAAGTCTTTTTTCTTAAATGCTTTTGCTGCTGCTTTATCGATTAATTTCGCATCACTTGTTATTGCTTTTGCTTCTTCTACTGTCATTACGATGTTGCTAGCAACAAGTGTATATTTATCTCCATCATCGATTACATTTCCATCTACTACTTTTGCAGTTGGTTCAACTTTATCTTTTGTCGATGTTGCACCTTTCACTGAAATTGTTGTTTTGTAATCTCCAACTTCAGCTTTATAACCACCGTTACTTCTTACTTCTAAATCTGCTTTTGGAACAGCGATTCCTGTTTCTTTAACCCAAGCTTGCGCTCCCGTTTTTTCTAGAATCTCTGCATCTGTTCCCTTAACATCTTTCTTCAAGATTACATAGTTACTTGCTTTGAATAAGTAGTCTTCACCTGGAATAATATCTCCTACGGTTACGACTCTTGTTTTCGTTGCAGTATTGTAATCTTTATCTGTAACTGTATAAACGATTGGGTATACTCCCTCTTCATTTACATTTACAGTTCCTGTTGATTTTACTTTGCTTGTAAGATCACCATCTTCATCATCAATTGCACTTACTCCATATGTATAATCATATGTTCCACCTACTGGAATATTCATGTAAGCTGGTTCAACCGTTAAGCTTGGACCATTTCCTGCTACAACTGTTACATTGATTTCAACCTTTGTTGTTGGTTCTTCTGCTACATACAATGTTACTTTGTATACACCAGGTTCTGAATCAACCGTATATGGTTTTTCAATCGCTACAGTTGCTGCACTCATATCATCACGTTTGAATGCTTTTGCTTTCGCTCTACTAATTAAGTCATTATCAGTTAATGCTTCTGCTTGACTTCTTGTAAGTTGTACATGTTTCGCTACAATTGTATATTCATCTCCATGATCGATGATATCTCCATCCATTACTTTGATTTTAACTTCTACTCTTGTTGCTTCTTCTTCACCTACATAGAATGTTGCTTTATAGTCACCTTCTTCAGCCTTGAAGTTAGTTCCACTTGCATCTACTTTTACAGTTCCTGCACTTAAATCTTTTTTCTTAAATGCTTTTGCTGCTGCTTTATCGATTAATTTTGCATCACTTGTTATTGCTTTTGCTTCATCTACTGTCATTACAATGTTGCTAGCAACAAGTGTATATTTATCTCCATCATCGATTACATTTCCATCTACTACTTTCGCAGTTGGTTCAACTTTATCTTTTGTCGATGTTGCACCTTTTACCGAAATAATTGTTTTGTAATCTCCTACTTCAGCTTTATAACCACCGTTACTTCTTACTTCTAAATCTGCTTTTGGAACAGCAATTCCTGTTTCTTTAACCCAAGCTTGCGCTCCCGTTTTTTCTAGGATCTCTGCATTTGTTCCCTTAACATCTTTCTTCAAGATTACATAGTTACTTGCTTTGAATAAGTAGTCTTCTCCAACAATGATATCTCCTACCGCTACAATTCTTGTTTTCGTTGCAGTATTGTGGTCTTTATCTGTAACTGTGTAAACGACTGGGTATACGCCCTCTTCATTTACATTTACCGTTCCTGTCGATGTTACTTTGCTTGTAAGATCACCATCTTCATTGTCAATGGCACTTACTCCATATGTATTATCATATGTTCCACCTAGTGGAATATTCATGTAGTCTGGTTCCACTGTTAAGGTTGGACCATTTCCTGATACGACTGTTACATTGATTTCAACCTTTGTTGTTGGCTCTTTTTCCACATAGAATGTTACTTTGTATACACCTGGTTCTGAATCAACTGTATATGGTTTTTCAATCGCTACAGTTGCTGCACTCATATCATCACGTTTGAATGCTTTTGCTTTCGCTCTACTAATTAAGTCATTATCAGTTAA
>NZ_JAQFIQ010000078.1 GCF_029504745.1 Breznakia sp. PF5-3
GATTGGATTCCTCGTTTTCTCTCAATGATATTATACCCGTTTTCTTTATAAGAGCGAATCCAATTTGAAAGTGTACCCATATTTGGGAGTCCTACCTCTAAAGATACACTATAAGATGACTCTCCAATTATTAGAACTCGATTCATACAATCTAGTTTAAACTCTTTTGAATAAACCTTATTTCTTTTCTTTTTGACAATATTTATTCCATGTCTCTCAATTAAATCTATATAGTAATGTAGGTTACCTACACGAACATTATATTTTTGAGAAAGCATAGCCCATGATGCCCCTTCTTTTCTTTCGTAATATATATTTATTTTGTCTTCTTCTGTTAGTTTCATATAAAAACCGACTCCTTTCTTGGCTTTCCAAGTTTTTGGGGTCGGTTCAAAAAAATCATTTGTGATTTTCTTTTTTTATTGTAATAATTAACAGGAATTTTGCACAATTTATTGAAAGCGTTTACAACCAAATGGTGTTTGGTATACTGAAAATGAAAAGAAATGAGGAGAGCCTATGAGAAAGATTGTAAAAATAATACTTACAGTAGTTATTGCTTTTTCAGTATTGTTGATTCCACAAGAAGATAATATGATTGCTGCAAAGATAAGTGGTGATTTTAGTTATGAAGTATCTAGTAATGGAACAGCAGAGATTACCAATTACATTGGGGATGATACAGAATTAGAAATTCCTGATACTTTAGATGGCTATAAAGTAACCAAAATTGGTTATGGTGCTTTTTCAGAATGTAAGGGTTTAGAAAAAGTGATTGTACCAGATACGGTTGTTACGTTTGGTAATTATGCATTTTCTCAGTGTACGAAATTAAAGGAGATAGTGATTCCAGATAGTGTAGTATCTTTAGGACAAAATGCATTTAGTGGATGTAATAGTTTAAATAATGTAAGAATTCCAAGCAATATTAAAAGTATTGGATATGGAACTTTTTATGATTGTATAAGTTTAGATAATGTAATTATTCCAGAAGGTGTTGAATCTTTATCGGGTATGGCTTTTGGAGGATGTCGTAATCTTACAAATATTCAATTACCATCTACACTTACATCGCTAGGAGGGAGTAGTTTTAGTGATTGTGTACGACTAGAAGAAATCGTAATTCCAGAAGGTGTTACAACACTAGGATCAAGTGCATTTAGTGGTTGTATCAATTTAAAGGATATAGAGTTGCCTGAAACAATTACTGGAATTGGACAAAGTGCATTTCAAGATTGTATAGGCTTAGAAAAAATAGTGTTACCAAATAGCGTTATAGCGATTGGATATTCTGCATTTAGTGGCTGTAGTTCTCTTACTGAAGTAAATATACCAACATCTTTATCAATGCTTAGTAATGCTGTATTTAGTGGCTGTAGTTCATTAAAAACAATCGTGATTCCAAATAATGTTAAGTCATTAGGTGAAAATGTATTTAGTGGCTGTAGTAGTTTGGAAAGTATTGAAATCCCTGATAGTGTTACAGCAATTGGGCAAGCTACATTTAGTGATTGTGGTTCGCTTAAATATGTTAAGTTATCAAAGAGTTTAAAATCAATAGAAATTAATATGTTCCGTTATTGTTATGCTTTGGAAAATATTGTAATCCCGAATAGTGTTACTAATATTAAAGCCACAGCTTTTGCGGATTGTATCAATTTAAAGAGTGCAGTTATTCCTTCTACTGTTATAACATTAGGTAGTAGGGTATTTTCAAACTGTCCAAAAGTAGTATTGCTTGTTGTGGAAGGTTCAGCTGCGCATACGTACGCCCTTAAAGAACCTTTACCATTTGAATTTTTAGGATCAGGATTAAATTTAGACACACAGGAATTATCTTTAAAAGTTGGTTCGCAATATACATTTAATGCTGTTTTATATCCATATACGATAGTTGAAAATAACAGGTTGACTTGGACTTCAAGTAATCCATCGATTGCGACTGTTGATAATAATGGAGTGGTTAGTGCACTGGCAAGTGGTCAAGTAACGATTACGGCAAGAACAACGAATGGAATAGAAGATAGTTGTATTGTGAATGTGAATGATGTTCAAATTCCAATTACTAGCATTAAAATAAGTAAACAGTCACTAACAATGAAAAAAGATTCATCTGATTCTGTTATTGCTAGTGTTGCTCCTCAAAACACTACAGATAGTAAAAAGATTGAATATACATCTAGTAATACTGAAGTAGTAACGGTTTCTTCAACTGGGAAACTGACAGCTAGAAAACCAGGTACATCAATTATTACGGCAACATCTAGTAATGGTATGAGTGCAACTTGCGAAGTTACAGTAATTAGTGAAATTAAATCGGTAACTTTAAATGCAACAAGTTTGAATATGGAAGAAGGAAGCGAGCAAAGTTTAAGAGCAACGATTAATCCAAGCGATACAACCGATAACAAAAACCTAGTATGGACTTCAAGTAATACAAAGTTTGCAACGGTTGATCAAGATGGTAATGTGAAAGCGATTGCTAAAGGAACTGCAACAATTACAGTAACAACGAGTAATGGTAAAAAAGCAGATTGTAAGGTTAATGTTGTAGAGCCAGCAGTAGATATTCCAATTGTTAGTGTGTTATTGGATAGAGAAGAAATAAGAATAAAAAAAGGACAGACAGATGCATTAATAGCAACTATCAACCCTTCTAATACAACCGATGACAAATCATTGACTTGGAATTCAAGTGCTAGTGATATCGTAAGTATTAATCAATTTGGAGAATTAGAAGCCAAAAAAGTTGGAGTAGCAGTTATCACAGTTACAACAAGCAATGGGAAAAAGGCAAATTGTACGGTTACAGTGTACGATGTAGATTTTAGTGAATTAAATCAATTAATTGCCCAAGCAGAAGCAATAGATGCATCACTATATACAAAATCAAGTTATGAAGCATTAATAGAGACGGTAAATGTTGCAAAAACATTGGTAGAAAATGAAAATGTAACGCAAAGCGAAGTTGATTTGTCAGTGCTAGCGATATCATCAGCACTAGATAATTTAGTAGCAAAAGCAGATGTAGAAGAGTTGAATCAATTGATTGCCCAAGCAGAAGCAGTAGATTCATCAATGTATACAAGAACAAGTTATGAAGCATTGATGGAAGCGGTAGATGCAGCAAAAATATTATTAGAAAATGAAGATGTAACCCAAGCAGAAGTAGATAGTGCAGCAAGCAATAT
>NZ_JAQFIQ010000079.1 GCF_029504745.1 Breznakia sp. PF5-3
CCTATTTAGTTTTCAAAGATCTAATTCTCTTGCTCGGCTCTCGACCGTGCCTGTTTATAATATCAAATCTATTTACCCCTGTCAACGCTTTTTTTGACGTTTTTGAAACTTTTTTTAATTTTTCTTTTTTTCATTAAAAAAGCGCCCTGTTTGACGCTCTTAATTATGCTGTTCTGCCTTATTAACTTCTTTCCTCGGCGCTTTTCTCAAAGATCCACAAATCGGATAATTTGGACAAGATTCATTACAAGCATCTTCACTTAATGCTCGTAACTCTTTTGGTACAAATGCTGTAATCTCATCATCGTCATACCCTACTAAGAAATTATCCTTATTAATAATGATAGGTCGTTTCATTACAGATGGATGTTCCTGTATAAAACTTATAACCTCATTGACTGGCATATCTTCTAAATTTTTACCAAGCTCTTTAAACGGTTTTGAACGAGTACTAATAATATCCTCGGTTCCATTTTCGCTTCTACTCAATAAATATTTAATTTCATCTTCTTTTAAAATCGTCGAGAATATATTTTTTTCAACGAATTCCAAGTTGCGATCTTTAAGCCATTGCTTCGCTTTTCTACACGATGCACAACCAGGTGATGAATACAAAATTATCATACGAACCCTCGCTTTCTATAAGCATGTATATATTATATAGGATTTCATTTATAAAAGAAACCAATATTCACACAAAAATTGAAGAATTGATTTTTGTTTTTTATTTTTATTACTAAACACACTTGTACCTTATATATAAAAGAGACTTCTTATATATAATATAGTATGAAAGCTATAATATTTTTATAAAACATTGTAAAATTAACTTATCCCTTTCCATGCTTTTCTTCTTTCTTATTAAAAACATTAATGCTATAATGTATAAAGCGATGAAGTAATAAAAGTAAATATAAATTATGGACAGCAGCGATTTGTCGGATGGTGCAAGACAAACAAGGAATTATATTGAATTGGGTTATGGAGCTTATAATATATATGGTTACACCATATTAATAGAGAGACTCATAAAATGAGTAAGTCGGGTGGCACCGCGCTTATGAAAGTGAATAAGCGTCCCAACATTTATGTTTGGGACGTTTTTATTTTTAGGAGGTAATATAAATGAAAAAATGTTTAAGTGGTATCAAACCAACCGGAAGATTAACCTTAGGTAATTATATAGGAGCGATTCGTCAGTTTGTAAACTTACAAGATGAATATGAAATGTATATTTTTATAGCTAATCTTCATGCTATTACAGAAGCACAAGATGCAAAAGAATTAAAACAAAACACAAAAGACTTAATTGCTCTATATCTTGCTTGTGGACTTGACCCACAGAAAGTTACTCTATTTCTTCAAAGTGATGTTTTAGAACATGCAGAATTGGGATGGGTAATGATTTGTAATTCTTATATGGGAGAATTGAACAGAATGACACAATACAAAGATCGCTCAGCAAAAAAAGAATCAAATATTACTGCAGGGTTATTCACATATCCATCATTGATGGCTGCTGACATCCTATTATATGATGCTGATGTTGTTCCTGTTGGAGTCGACCAAAAACAACATGTTGAATTATGTCGTGATTTAGCAAATCGTTTCAACCATGCACATGGAGAAACATTTGTTGTTCCTGAACCAGTGGTTGCGAAAGTGGGAGCTAAAATCATGTCATTACAAACCCCTACTAAGAAAATGTCGAAATCAGAAGAAAACCAGAAAGGTTGCATTTATCTATTGGATGAACCTGCTGTAGCGCGCAAAAAAATTATGTCTGCTGTAACAGACTCCATCGGTATTGTGCAATATGATTTAGAAAATCAACCAGGTATCTCAAATTTATTAACAATACAAAGTACCTTGTCTGGAGAATCAATCGAAGAAATTGTTAGCAAATTTGAAGATAAAGGTTATGGGGATTTTAAAAAATATGTTAGTGAAACCGTTTTTGATTTTCTAAGTGAATTGCAAAGCAAATATAAAACCATCATGCAAACTGGTGTTATTGAACAAACCTTAAAAGATGGTGCCGAGAAAGCAAGGTATGTTGCCCGCAAAAAAGTATTCAAGGTAAAGAAAAAATTAGGATTACAATTGTTCAAATAAAACTTTTATTCAAAAAAATTCTGCTTTATACAGCGAGTCTTTTTTTGTATTTACTTAAAATAACGAAGCGATTGAAACCCTATAGCAGTCATTTTAAAAATAATCTGTAATAAAAAAGGGGCTGTGACAAATAAACAGACCTAAAATAAAAAGAACGCCTAATCTCGAGATGAGAAAAGACGTTCTTTTTGGTATAGTATATTTGTGCT
>NZ_JAQFIQ010000080.1 GCF_029504745.1 Breznakia sp. PF5-3
CTTATTCCCAGAACACTTCATTATCTTAGATTAGAAGAACAATACAATCAAGTTGGAAAAGCCAACTGATTACACTACACATTATACGAGGAGAAGTATGGGACATAAAACAAAACCAAGAATAGATATAGAGGATCGAATGTTAATGGAAAAAATAGCAAGATACGGCTTTTTAGATATGTGCTTCATTTTGAAATTTTATAAAATAGATTGTAAACAAAGAACAATAGATGAAAGAATAAATCAGTTAGCAAAGTATGGATTTTTGAAAATACGGAAAATGTTCATTCCTCATGATTATATATTGAGTGGTAAGACGGGCTATAAAGCCGTAACGCTTGGAAGGGAAGGTCTGCAGATGATGAATGCGCTTGGGTATCCAGTGACAGATTATCGCGATACACTACGTAATGCTGCCTCTTATAGGGTGTATCACCAAGTACAAGTAGCAACCGTTTGTGAGTGTGTAAAACAAGCTTTTAATTTGGCAGCAAACAGCAAATTTAAAGTTGATCGCATTCTTAGCGAAAAAGAGTCATGCTTACCAAAGAGAATAAATCAACCAGATGCAATCATTTTATTCAAAAGGATAGATCAAGAATTCCCTGGAAAGATTGCAATTTTTATTGAATTAGAAAGGTCGTATGCTTCAAAGGATAGAATCCATAGTAAGCTGGCAAGTTATGCAGCAGTGTTTGAAGATAAAGCATATTCAAAATATTTGAAAACAAAAATTATTGCACAAAGAGTACTATTTATTTCTCAAACAGATCTACAAATAGAAACGATTCATCATAAAATAGAACAAAGTCCATTTTCAAAAGAAATCGAGATCTTGACAGCAAAGTACAGTGATGTTTGTAATCAAACATTAGAAACAGTTTATCATCAACCTGTTACGAATAACACATATCGATTATTACAAAAAATGAGTACTAAAGGGAACAAAAAGGAATAGCAATCTCATCAATGCTTTTTCAAAGTAATATATAGGGTTGATTTGCATTTATGATACACATATGCTATAAATCATTTAACAGGTGGTAAAAAGGAGAGATTAGCATAAAATGGAAAATAGAAAAAACTACAGAAAAGTAATAATGAGTTTTGTATTCGTGGGTATTTACATTTCATTGCTTGCATGTGGAACAGGAAAGACAGATGTAGACTTAACAAATGACAAGTATATTGATATTAATTATGAAGGAGTATCTGGTGCTGGAAGTATCACAGTAGATAGTAACTATAAGTATGATGAAGAAAATGTAGATTTAACAAAATTTTACAATTCAATATCATACAATATTGAGCCTAATGAAGAACTTCAAAATGGTGATACAGTTGTTTTGACAATGAAATTTGATGAGGATTTGGCCGAGAAAGCAAATATTAATGTAACAAAATATGAAAAATCTTGGAAAGTGAAAGGGCTAGATATTGCATATACAAACTATAATAGGCTTTCAGAAAAGGAAGCAAATAAAATAAAAAGTATTGCAGACAATGTTGCAAACAATAACGCAAAGAAAGATATATTTTTAGATTCATATTCCTTTTCCTCTTTAGATAGAGATAAAGATATATCTGTATCAGACCCTGAAATAGTAGCAATATATTTTTGCTCATATGAAGGTAGTGAATATGAATCCAGTGGCGATATGATATTTTTATATAAAGTTACAGTAACAGGAACTAAAACTAGTTTTGGTGATAGAACAAATGATTCATATAGTCAAAAAGCATATATGAAATATAAATTGGATAACATAACCAAAAATAAAGTCAAAAAATTAAAAGAAAAAGATATTAAAATTGAAAAAGTATACGACAGAAATTTAACAGATGACGAAATAAAAAGACGAGTCGAAAATGATTATACTCCTAATGGAATTTATACTACAGGGAAGTTGGAAGAAATAGGCTAAAAACGAGTTTAAATCAGAGAGTGTAAAAAAATCTGTGTAAATGAACTAACCGTAATATGAGAAGCAATAAAAGTTGCTTCTTTTTTCTAACTAAATACTACCATTCCTTAT
>NZ_JAQFIQ010000081.1 GCF_029504745.1 Breznakia sp. PF5-3
TTGTTGTAGCTGCCAGGCTACTTTCTACTATAACACGGAGGTTTCTTTAAGTTCTTTTACCACCCGCATAGCAGGTGGTATTTTTTTGCGATAATTTAAAAACCAGAATTCCCTACGAAATTCTGGTTTGTTTTTTTACTCGACCCTACATTAGTTTATAGGTTCATTTGATATAAACCCTACACTAATCTAAAGGCCCACAATTACTCTATTTCATTACAACTCTTTTAAAAGGTTATATAGTTTTTTTCTATAATAGGAAACGAAGCCTTTCAACTTCATCCCCTCTATGAAATGTTCGGAATTATTCTGCTTAAATATCTTTTTGTACTTTTTTTCTTAATAAAATTAAAATACATCCTGATACTAATATCATAAACATATATAAGCTTGGGTTTGTTGTATCTGCTGTATTTGCTCCACTTGCTGCAATCGATGGTTTGCGATCATCTTTTACACTCGCAATTACTGTTATTGTCGTTCCTTTCTCGGTTGTGAAAGTTACTTCATATTTTCCTGCTTTCGCTTGGATTGCCGATACTTTTACCCTTACTGTTACAGAGTCTCCTGTTACGATATCCCATGCTTGGGCTTCTGCTAAAGCTATGATATCTGCTTCACTTAATTTTGACACTGCTGTTAGGTTTACATCAAAATCATGCGCATAGATCAATTCTTGATTTTCTTCGTTGATAATACTATTATCATCTTTTACTGTAACCTTTAGCGTTAATTTTGTTCCTAACGCTGTTTCATATGTTACTTCGTAAACACCAACTGCTTGCTCAATTGTACTTGTTACTTTTACAATCTCTACTTCTTCATGATCGATATCCTTCCATGCATATACATTACCTAATGCAATTAATTCTTCATCACTGAATTCTTTCACATCATTGATATCAAGTACAAAGTCATTTCCTGACATACTCTCGCCGTTTTCATGATTAACACGGTCAAATACTTCTACTTCTACGCTAATCGTTGTTCCTTCATTTGTTGCAAAATTTATTTCATAAACTCCTTTTTTCGCTTCAAATGATCCTCGGTCAACTTTTGTAATCTCTACATCTGCAAGACCTTCTAATTTCCATGCTCTTGCTTGAGCTAATTTTATCATTTGCTCATCTGTAATTGTTGCTGCTTCTTCTTTACTAATACGGAAGTTGTTGGCACTGATTCCTTCTCCCGTTCCATTGTCTTCTTTTACAACATCTTTTACTCTTACTTCCACTGTAATCTTAGTTCCATTGCTCGTCATTCTTGCCAATGGAGTTACCCCATCGGTTACAAACGTTGCATCATACGTTCCTTTTACTGGTTCAATTGTATGTGCATCAACTTTGACTTGTAATGGCATGAAGTCTGATTTGCGGTATGCCTCTACTTGACTTCTTTCTATCATCATTTTATCTGTCAATGATTGTGCTTCTTCTTTTGACAAGTCAAAGTTTTCTGCTGTTATTACAAAATCTGCATTTTCAACAATGTTTGTAACTACTCTTGCTCTTACTGTTACTTCTGTTCCTTTTGCCGTTGCAAATGTTACATCATATACTCCTTTTGCTGCTTCAAGTGTATGTGTCACATTTGTAATTTCAACATTTGAACTATCTGATACATTCCATGCTTTCGCATTCGCTAACGCTATCAAATCAGCATTTGTAATTGTTGCCACTTTATCAATATCAACAAAGAAATCATTTGCAGCAATTCCTTCTTCATTATCTTCATCAACTATCACTTTGTCATATACAGTTGCTTTTACTGTAATACTTGTTCCTTTTGCTGTTGCAAATGTTACATTGTATATTCCTTCATATTCTTTAATAGCACTGTAATCTACTACTGTAATTGCTACTTTTGATCCATCTACTGTACTACTTGCTTCCGCTTTCGCTAAGTCTATTACTTTCGCATTATTTAATCCTGCTACTTC
>NZ_JAQFIQ010000082.1 GCF_029504745.1 Breznakia sp. PF5-3
TTCTCCTCGTATAATGTGTAGTGTAATCAGTTGGCTTTTCCAACTTGATTGTATTGTTCTTCTAATCTAAGATAATGAAGTGTTCTGGGAATAAGGTTGCCTAACGTTCTCCTGTGGACTGTTGATCCACTTTCTAAAGGCTGGTTCCTTTAATCAAGATGCTTTGTATATGCTTATTGGGTTTGTTGAAGAATGGTCATGCACTATATCTTCTCATTAACGAGGTTGTGTTTGTCTTGCTTTAGAGGTGCAATCCAGAACGACTGATTACGAAAGGAAATTTATTATGCAGAACTATTCAGTTTTTGTGGGAATCGATGCTTCCCAAAATAAGCATGACTTTAGCGTCATGAACGCTTCTCTTTCTATCTTGAATAATAAGAAGAAAGTAACTTTTGATAACACACTACAAGGTTATCAGAAGCTTATAGATACAGTCACTACTATCCAACCTGACTTGAGTAAAGTATTGTTTGGATTAGAAGTCACTGGTGTCTACGGTGATGGTCTCTTCGATCGCTTAAAACTCAATGGTCTGAATGTCATCATGATTCGTCCCGAATCTGTAAAGAATTACCGAGACTATCTTGGCTTACCTAAAACAGATAAACTTGATGCTAAGTGCATCACAGAAATCTTGGCTAGGGGTGAAGCGAAGCCTGTTTCTGAAAAGAAAAAGGAATATGATGAACTAAAGACATTGACCCATCGAAGATCATCTTTATCGAAAACATTAACCCAAGAGAAGAACCGACTCAATGCTAAAGTAGTTAAATTCTTTCCTGAATTACTTCATGTTTTCAAATCGGGCCACAACACGTTGAGAGCCATCTTTTCATCATATTCCACACCATATTCTATCATAAATGCAGATCAAGATGAATTACTTCTACTAATTCAATCTGCTTCTAAACAACGCTATGGTTTGGATAAAATGAATGCTCTTATCAGTGCTTCAAAGAATTCCATTGTAACTCACACTATTTTATCTGAAGAAGATACTTTCACTATTCAAAGTTTATTGGATTCAGTAATTTATCTTGAAGACAAAATTCGTGAGTTAGATAAACGAATTGAATCTAAATTAGAGTCATTTCCTTTATACAAAATCATTCTTACATTCACTGGTTGTGGTAAATTGTCTGCAGCTACGATTATTGCTGAACTTGGTGATATCACTCGCTTTAATAAAGCTAGCCAAATCGTTAAGTTCGCTGGTCTCTTTGGTGATAATAGTGAATCAGGGACTTCCATCAATCGACGTGGTCGAATGACTAAAAAGGGGTCTCGAGATCTTCGTCATGCTCTCTACATGATCGCAGAGTTTGCTAGAAGAAATAATCCTATTCTCAAAGATGTTTTTAATCGTAAGAAGAACGGTGACCGTAAGCGACACGTTCTCGCTGTTAATGCATTAACGAATAAAATCGTACAGATTTTATTCTCTATAATGAGAAGTGAAAGTGTATTTGTAATTCAACACCGTGATCTCATGCGTATACCGGAAGTAACCCGAGATGAGTTTTTCCAAAACATAGAGATTGAGTTCTCATCATCAACTCGAAAGAAAATATATAAATTTGAAGACGAATTCGGTGAAATTCACGACTTTGTATATCGAAGTACAAGAGGTGCCGAAATCGTATAAATTAAAACATTTTCTTCAAATTCTTCGCTTTTTTGAAGATATCCAAAAAAGTTGTTTTCATAATACCTTGTCAGAGGTATGAGGTGAAGTTTTTATAGAGGTTTCACCTCTAAATCAAGACAATCACCTATTTATATGCCTATATCATTCTTTATTTGACATATTATAGTTTGTCT
>NZ_JAQFIQ010000083.1 GCF_029504745.1 Breznakia sp. PF5-3
TGGAAGTCGACATAATAAAAAGAACTGGATGTTGTTTCTCTGTCTTACTTCCATTTCTTTTCTTTTAACTGGAATTTACTTTTTCAATTTACGATATTATTGTATATCAGAAAGATATTTGACAATTAAATTCACATTTGATATACTTCGCATTAACGCGGAGGTAACTCTAAACATACCGGATAAGCGGGATTTTCATTACGATGGTTGTCCATTGCACTGAAGGATCGTTTATCCTTTTTTTATTCCTGACACCATCATATCAATCGGAGGTGTTTTTTTATGAATAAGGTAGAAATGAAAACAAAGTGTTTGAGAAAGGAATTCGCTCATTATGCAATTCCTGCTGTCGTCGGCATGATTGTATCTTCTCTTTATAATATTGTAGATGGAATCTTTGTTGGACGTGGGGTTGGCGAAGATGCACTTGGTGCCATCAATATTGTATATCCATTTATCATGTTAGAAATTGCCATTGTCATGTTAATTGCCGTTGGAGGAGCAAATCACTTCTCTGTCAATCGAGGACGTGGTTCCAACGATAAAGCCAATTCCATATTCATTCAAAGTATTACGATACTCATCATTATCGGTGTTATTTTGAATGTAGTTGTTTTAATATTTCCTGAACAAGTATGTGAATTGTTAGGGGCAAATCAACAAATCCTCACTTATGCGAAAGAATATATATGGTGGATATCGTTATTTGGTATTATTTATATGCCAGGGCTAGGATTCAGTATCTTTATTCGAAATGACAATGCACCAAAACGAGAGTTAATGGGTACACTTGTAGGAACTATAATAAATATTCTTTTAGATTACTATTTCATCATGGTTTTAAATATGGGAATTGCTGGAGCAGCAATTGCTACGGGAATTGGGCAAACTGCTTCTGTTATGATCTTCATGACACATTTTTTAAAAAAAGAACGAGTTCTTCATATTGAAAAAATCAATTGGGATTTAGGTACACTTAAAAAAATATTTGCTAGTGGTACTCCCACCTTCTTAATGGAGTTTAGCCAATCTGCTGTAGCTTTTAGTTTTAATTTGATTCTCATGGCTTATGTTGGTGCTGAAGGTGTTTCTTATTATAGTATCGTGATGTATATCTGTTCCATGTTTAACATGGTGCTCATTGGTTTAACCCAAGGGGCACAACCTATCATGAGTTTTCACTATGGAAAAGGCGAAGAAGATAGTGTAAAGCAAATTTGTGATATAGCAATTAAAACATCTCTTCTCTTAACGACTTTGATGTACCTTATCATATATTTCTTCGGTTCTACGCTAGCATCTATTTTCGTAAGCGATAACATATCTCTCGCTACACAAGCAGGTACTATGATGAAAAGCTATTTCTTAGCTTTCTTCCCTATTGGTATCACACTGATGAACATTTTATACTTTCAAATCATGGAACAAAGTTTTGTGGCAATTCTATTATCATTTCTTCGTTGTATTGGATTTGTTCAATTATTCTTATTAATATTACCACCAATATTAGGAACCTCGGGGATTTATTTTTCATTCTTTTGTGGTGAATTATGTCATTGTATACTTTCTGAAGGGATATTTGTATTCAAAGAAAGAAAGCAAAAACAAATCGCATAATATAAACCCATATTTATCTTCTAATCAAATCGAGTAGGAGGTAACTGATTAATTCAGTTACCGACCTCTCACACCACCGTACGTACGGTTCCGTATACGGCGGTTCAGTATATTTTAACGGA
>NZ_JAQFIQ010000084.1 GCF_029504745.1 Breznakia sp. PF5-3
CAGACTGTTGACAAAAGAAGTCAATGGTCTTTTTTTATAACAAGGTATATGATACAATCTATTAGGCAGGAAATTTCTCTATTTTAGTCGATAAAGTCATGATCTCCTGCCTTTTATTATGCGAAAAATGATATAATATAGGTGACTAAAGCAGGAGATTATATCATGACAATGACTAACAAAATGAATCGCAAAAGCGATAGTATTATTTTAGCTACAATTGAAGAATTAGTACCACAGGATCATCTGGTAAGAAAACTAGAAGACTGTATTGATTTTACTTTTATTTATCCAAAAGTAAAACATCTATATAGTGAAGTTGGAAGACCAAGCGTTGATCCTGTTATTTTATTTAAGATGGTATTTATTAATATTATCTTTGGGAATAACTCAATGAGAAAGACCTGCAAAGACATCGAAGTTAATCTAGCCTATCGATGGTTTTTAGGGATTGAAATTCATGAACCAGTTCCAAATTATTCTACATGGTCGCAAAACTATATTCGTAGATATGCTGATTCTACAATCTTTGAAGAAATATTTACCGAAATTCTTTCTCAAGCAATGAATTATGATTTCTTAGACTTAGAAACGGTATATGGAGATAGTACGCATCAAAAAGCAAATGCAAATAAGCGAAAGGGTGAAGCGAAAATGGTTGACCTTGAAGCAAAGAAATATGAAATAGAATTGCTTAATGAAATTAATCATGATAGAGAAATGTGTGGAAAGAAAACATATGAAACGCTCGTCAAAACTGAGATGGTAAATGACGAAGAAACAGGTAAAGAAATCGAAGTAGTTCAACAAAAGCGTATGAAACAAAGTACAACAGATCCCGAGGCAGGAAATTATCACAAGGGAGAAAAAGAACAGTGTTTCGCATATTCACATCAAAGTTTCTGTGATAAGAATGGATTTGTATTATCAGCAACAACAGTGGCAGGAAATGTACATGATAGTGTATCCTTTTTTGAAGCTTACAAAGCATTAAACAAAAATCTACGACCGTATATTAAGAATGTGTGTTTAGATGCTGGATATATGACGCCAGCTATCTGTAAAACTATTATCGAGAATGGACAAGAAGCATACATGCCATACAAACGACCAATGACGAAAAAAGGATTCTTCAAAAAATACGAATATGTTTATGATGAAGATTACGATTACTATTTATGTCCAAATGATCAGGCACTACTATATACAACAACAACTAAAGAAGGATATCGCGAATATAAATCTGATCCGAAAGTTTGTGTAAATTGTCCAATGATTGATACATGTACGAAAAGTAAAAATCACATAAAAGTAATTCATCGACATGTATGGGAAAGTTTTCGAGAACACGTTGATGAGACAAGACATACAGATAAGTGGAAAGAAATTTATCCAGTTCGAAAAGAAAGCATCGAAAGAGTTTACGCTGACTGCAAAGAGAATCATGGACTGAGATATACAAGATTAAAAGGATTGAAAAAGAACCAGCATCAAGTCTGGTTGATTTTTGCGTGTCATAATCTTAAAAAGGTGGCATTATGGAGTTGGAATGGAGCATACAATAAGTCCATTTTTACACACATAATTGATAGCATACGAAAAATATTAAAAACATACATAATTAAAAGGGTGCTCCGTAATGGAACACCCTTTATGTCAACAGTCTG
>NZ_JAQFIQ010000085.1 GCF_029504745.1 Breznakia sp. PF5-3
GGTCAATTTGCAGAGAAAGTTCCTTATTAGAGAAAGTTCCCTTTTTAAAAGAACTTTTTACTACAAAGTATTTTAAAAAATGAAAAAACAATATAATATATAGATGAATAGAAAGAAAAATACGCACACAAAAACTCTGTTTTCTAAAGAAAATTTTGATTTTCTCATAGAAAGTTCCTTTATTATTAATATGGTAATACAGGATATGTGCTATGACATTTGCTTTCTATTTGTGGATAATTGGTGTTAGAACGACTTCTTTATTAGCTATATAAGTTAGTCGATTAATTTCTAACACCTTTTTATTCAGAAACATTTTAGCTATTTGATATGGGGAGTTGAAGTTGAATAATCTTCTTGGATAATTATTTACCATCAATGAAACAAATTCAATATCTTTAATTGATAATGAATTCATACTAATTCCTTTGGGAATACATTCTCTAAAATGCTCATGATTCTTTTCACATTTCCCTTTTTCTTCACTTCTTCTTGGTTCACAATAATAAATAGATATTAGTATCTCTCCAGTATCTAAATCCGTTTCAAGAGATAAGGGATCACGGAACTCATGACCATTATCAGTAAGAATTATTGTGAATGTTTCTTTAAATAAATCGGATCCAAGTTTTTCTTTCAACTGACTAAATACTTTATTCACTTCTAAGGAATTTAAACGAGGTAGTAAGAAATAAAACTGTAGATTTGATTTTCTGTGTAAAAGGGATAGAACAGCTTTTTCATCCCCACCAATTTTTCCAACGATAGTATCCATTTCCCATATATTGATTGAACTATCACCATCTTCTATTCTTTCAATAAATTTAGCGTACCGTCTACCATTTAAGTAATCATAGTTTAATGGGATAGGTTGTGATTTAACACTATTTCTTGCTTTATAACGAACTTTACGCTTTAAATCAATATTTTGTATTCCATCAATATAACGTTTTTCTATGTAACGATAAATAGTAGAAACAGATACAGGCAGGTTGTTGGTATTTATGATGACATCAAGTGATTGTTTGTTTTTGACGCCTTCTTTAATAATTTTTGTGATATTTTTTAATTCCAATTCAGATAATTTAGGACCCTCTTTCCATACAGTATTATTTCTAATAGCTCCATCATGAGCTAATTGTGCTAAATAGAAAAACTTAGGTAATTTACATCTTTCGATTGAACTGCAATTCGAACAGGTAAAGGGAAATCTAGTTGTACGTATACAAACAGGCTCTCTAGTAAAGTTCTCACAAAGCTGATTACAATTATCATGGGTGCACTGACTACAAAAACCAGCAATACAATGTGTACATAATCTTTGGATAGAACAGTTAACTTGAAGACCACACTTATTGCGTTGATTGGAGCGTACCTTCACAAATCGATGTTTTTTAATTTCATAACGGATACACTTAGGGGATCTATTTAATGAAGAAGCTATTTGATTTAAGGTAATATTTGGAATATTAAGAAAAGACTCAATTTGTTTTCTTTCTTCTATAGTAAGATGTGTATATGATTTATTTGTGCATAACATGAATCGCACCTCCTTAAAGTTTGCACATATCCTAATTTTATTATAAAAAGGAACTTTCAATGAGAAAAGGGGGTGAAGAGGAACTTTCAAAAATAATTAAGC
>NZ_JAQFIQ010000086.1 GCF_029504745.1 Breznakia sp. PF5-3
AATCGAGTAGGAGGTAACTGATTAATTCAGTTACCGACCTCTCACACCACCGTACGTACGGTTCCGTATACGGCGGTTCAGTATATTTTAACGGAATCTAAATCCATGAGGTTTTCAAATGAAAGGAAACCTCTTTTCTTTAGTTCTTTATTAGTGAGTGTTGTGTCTAGTACAGGTGAGCCAGCTACTCTTGCATACTTTTTACGTGTGTTTGCCCATTCCCATGCTTTTTCCTTTTTCACTCCTAGTTTCATCAAGTTATCATGTTTTGTTTTTATCTTCTTCCACTGTTTCCACAAACATATTCGTAGTCGATATCTCGTATATCGGTCAATTCTACGACAAGCAGTTTTCAAACTGCCTATCTTGAAATAGTTATACCATCCTCGAAAGAGATATTTTAATCGTCTATATCTTTCTTCCATACTCATTGCGTTACTTCTTGATGTAATTATTTTGATTTTCTCTTCCAACTTTTCAATCGATGTTCCATGCGGCTTTGCTTTATAAAGGTATCCTTTTCTATCGTAGTAAAAACAAAACCCTAGATACTTGGTATCTTTATCATTTGGTTTGCGAACCTTACTTTTCGTAATATTTACTTTAAGTTTAAGTTCTTCCTCTAAGAATCCTGTCACATTCTTCATCACTCGATTTGCCGCTTTCTCTGTGCCTACATATATTTGCACATCATCTGCATATCGTACGAAGCGTAACCCTCTAGATTCAAGTTCCTTATCCAGTTTATCCAACATGATATTTGCCAATAGTGGCGATAGTGGTCCACCTTGGGGTGTCCCTATTACTGATTCTTTGTATTCTTCATCTATCATAATCCCACTTTGCAAGTACTTGCGAATCAGTGATATGACATCACCATCCTTTATCGTTTCCGATACGATTCGCATCAACTTATCGTGGTTCACTTTATCAAAGAATTTCTCTAAATCAATATCTACTATCCATGCTCGGTTTTGGTTAAGGTACTCCAAAGCTTTTCCTATTGCATTGTGGGCACTCTTGTTTGGTCGAAAACCATAACTTGTTTCACTAAATTGCTCTTCATATATCGGTGTCAGTATTTGTGATATCGCTTGTTGAACCATACGGTCTATCACCGTGGGTATTCCCAACATACGTTTCCCTCCGTTGGCTTTAGGTATTTCCACCCGTCTCACTGGTTGGGGCTTATAGTTCCTTTCTCGTATTTCACTTTTTAATTGTTCCCGATATTCTCCTGTCATAACATTCTTGAGTTCACTAGTTGGCATTTTGTCTATCCCACTTGACCCTTTGTTCTTTACGACTTGTTGAATCGCTTTGTCTAGATTTTCATCTCTTAAGATTTCTTCTAGTAATTCCATTTGTATACCGTCCTTTCTTTCGTGGAGCTGTTCCGTGTATCTTAACATTACATTAAACCTAACACTTTTCTTAAAACAACTCGCAATTAAATCTTTTGTATTCTTCTATACTGTAGCGTCCTTTGCTCATTGCGCATTACCGCAACTTCTTAACTACTACGACGCTTGCTGACTTCTCACTATTCGTTGTTACTACGATATTTCTATCGCTAGTG
>NZ_JAQFIQ010000087.1 GCF_029504745.1 Breznakia sp. PF5-3
AGGAGCTAACTATAAGGAAGTCAAGCAATATTGACCAACTTTAAAAAGTTTTTAAAGATCTTTGAAAAGTGAATAAGTGTACACTGAAAATAACTAATGAGTAGCATATTTTAAAATATAGGTTTAAAAATATTTATACTAATTGTTCAAAATCGAACATAATATTTTCAGTTAATAGTTTGTATAGAACTCGAATGAATTTTCTTAACACATGACCTTGTGCACAACGATGACTCTTGCCTTGTTCCTTTTTTAGTTTATAATAGGAGTTGAAAGTAGAGTTGTACTTACAAATTGTAAGAGCGATTTGGTACAAGGTTTTACGAAGGTGTGGTGACCCTCGTTTAGAAATTGCTGTAGCTTGAGCATTGTATTCACCTGACTGATAAACAGAAGGGTCAAGCCCAGCGAAGGCAACTACTTTGCTTGCGGAATGGAACGTAGATATGTCGCCAATTTCGCACAATATCGAGGTGCCGGAAAAACTTCCGATGCCTGGAATTGAGTAAATAGGAGAGTTCGAGTTTGAAGCGAATTCTTCTATTTTTTTGTCTACAACAGCAACATGATCTTGAATCAGTTCGATTCTTGCAATAAGTTGTTGGATTTCTAATGAAGTAAGAGAATCAATGGAACCAATGGAGTTATTAGCAACATCTTTAAGATGGCTAGCCTCCAGTTCAACACCACGACCTCTACCACATGGCTTAAGAATATTCTTAAGTTTAGTAAGATTGGCATTGGCAATTAGAGAAGCCCCTGGAAAGGCCTTCAATAGAGCCATATAAGTCCTAATATACTTAGTTTTAAATAAAGAGTTGAATTCAGGGAATACAAAATCGATACAAGCTTGTAATTGGTTTTTAAGTTGATTAATGTCTTCCATTAAAGAAGCATGTAAACGACAAGCTTTCTTCATTTCTCTTAAACCAAGTTTTCTTTTAGTAATAGTTGTATAAGCTCTAGATTGAAGAACATTACAAATGATAACAGTATCTAGTTTATCAGTTTTAGTTTTTCTAATTTTCTTCTTACGCTCAGCATCAGTAGAAATAGGATTAATTAAACCAACCTTAAAGTTATGGTTTAAAAGAAACTGAATTAAGTTATCACCATAGTGACCAGTGGATTCTAAACCACAGATATGATCTTTATTAATAAAGTTCTTAACTTTATCGAGGAAAGAGTTAAACCCCTCACGATTGTTTTTGAAGAAAAAAGCTTCAACAATCACTTCGCCATGGAAATTCATGACGCAAGCACAATGGGTAAACTTTCCAACATCAATACCGATATAGTAAAACATATAAACACGACCTTTCTATAAAGTGATGTGACAATCCACAAATAGGATATCAAAGAACCTGGTGCGAAATAAAAGTTCAAAGACTTATCTAACTAATTACAATTAAGATATCGATTGTGGCAATATACTCCTTTGGGTAGTCAAGCTACAAGGAAAAACTAAAGTGCACATTCACGATTCAATTCTAACAAAAATTATGAATAAATTTAAGAAAGAAAGGAGTGTATATTAGAGACTTAGATAAGTCATTTCTAATATACCAGGAAA
>NZ_JAQFIQ010000088.1 GCF_029504745.1 Breznakia sp. PF5-3
GCTTGAATGTCAGAAGAAATGCAACAATGAAGGAAAAAGAAGCAAAAGGTGATGGATAAACAAGAAAAATAATAAACTATATTCCTATATTGACAAATATAGGGTATAGTTTAGATATAAAACATGGTAAATTAATCACGACAAAAAGGAACACTGGATTTAGGTATCAACTAAATGCAACACTGTTCATTTACTTTTTGATGGGATAATTGCTTTGTGTTTTGTATACTAGATTTATTGGTTAAACAATGATGAATCTACAATTACATCATCAGGTTTAACTGCTTTGTATCCAAGTAATTGAATTAGTTTTAGCTCTTTCTTGGATAACATTTGAAATGGTGATTTATTACTCAACCTTGGACGGATTATAGAGTTAATATGATTCACCATTTTTTTAATATCTTCATCAGTTAAATGATCAAAGGATTTTCCTTTAGGAATGTATTTGCGAATATACTCATGATTCTTTTCAATTGCCCCTTTTTGATAAGAGGCACCAGCATCGCAATAGAAAACATTCATTCGTTTATATTTTCGATCCAGGCATTCCAAACCATTAACGTCTTTAAATTCACCACCGTTATCAGTAAGACCTATACGGAACAAATTAGCAAAATTAACGGTTTCTAATCTTCTTTCAAGCTCATCAAATTTATCAACAACCGCTCTTGTGGTTTTCTCGTTTAAAAGAAAGACTAGCATAAATGTACTTTTACGAAATAGGATAGTGAGGAATACCTTATGGTTTCCTTCGCTATGTGAGATGACAGTGTCAAATTCAAAAACGTTGGCATTGTTATGTTTCTTACAATATGCTTTGAAATCCGTGTAAGTACGACCTATGCGCACTTTATAGCCAAAAGATGATGTGTACTTCTTATGTTTTTTATAGCGAACCCTAGCAGGTAAATCGCTGTTGTTTATTTCGAGGATGCCTTTATCAATATAACGATAGAGGGTAGAAAGTGAAAGACCAAGCTCATCGCAATGAGTAGCATATACATGAGAAAGAGATTGATGTTTGTCTCGAATCAAAGGAGTAAGAATTTTATTGATTCGAGTGATTTCATAACAATCGCATTGAAGTTTTCTACGTGAATTAATCAAACGTTTAGAAGCGTAAGAATCTGCATTTGCAGTAAGGTAACGGTATTTATGTTTTTTACAATATTTAAGGTTCTCGCATCCATCGCATACCCAAGGAGCAGAAATAAGTTTGATACAAGAGTCTTTTTCATAGTTAGAACAATTACGATCACATCCAGGGCCTTTTCTGCAAAGCTTCACATATTTGCATTTATCCCCAAGATGACCTTGATGAAATGTACGATTACGTTTAATCTCTCTAGAAATTGAAGTAACATTTTTATTAATAGCAAGAGCAATTTGTCGAAGACTTTTCTTTTTTAGGATCATAGATTTGATGACAATTCTATCATCTGTAGTTATATGTTTGTGGTTATTCATAATATTATCCTTTCTCACAAAACACAAAGCTCCTTCTACTATACCGGTTTCATCTTAATGCAACAACCTGTTGCTTTAAGTTTAATAATCAAGG
>NZ_JAQFIQ010000089.1 GCF_029504745.1 Breznakia sp. PF5-3
ATTCCTGAATTCCACAGGAGTTAGTCCTTTTAATGTTTTTGTTATTCTTTGAGTATTATAATATTCAATGTATTCTTCCATTGCAAGTTTTAATTCATCTAATGTCTTAAACTCAAATTCATGACCATAAAACATTTCTCTTTTCATGATTCCGAAAAAGTTTTCCATTGGTGAATTATCCAGACAATTTCCTTTTCTTGACATCGATTGAATGATTCCCTTATCAGATAGTGATTTATGATATGGTTGCATTTGATATTGCCATCCTTGATCCGAATGAAAGAGTAATCCTTCTATTTTCTGATGTGTTTCAAATGCCTTATCAAGCATATCCTGTGTCTGTTTATAATTTGGACTACTGGATATACTAAATGATACAATGTCACGACTATGCATATCTAAAATAGGCGATAAATACAATTTTCCCTCTGCAATATGAAATTCTGATACATCTGTTGTCCATTTTTCATTACACTTTGTAGTACTAAAGTCTCTTTCATAATATGTTTTATGTTCTTCTTCATCAATTACTTTATGTAGTAATTGATTCTTGCATACACCATTCATATCACCTTTGTATGATTTATACTTTGCTTTTGGTGTGATTCCATATAAATGCAATCTAGACATCATTCTCTTAACTTTCTTGTGATTGATAAGGATTCCTTTATTTCTTAACTCTAATGTAATTCTACGATATCCATAACGACTTTTATGTTCGTAGAAGATAGATATTATTTGATTCATAATTTCGTCATTCTTCATATCCTTATCGACTTTATTGATTGTATAATAATATGTTGATTTCGCTAATTCTGCTTTCTTTAGAAGAGTCTTCAATGGATACTTCAGCTGTAATTCAGAAATAATTTTTACTTTTTCTTCTGTGCTTGCTCCTTGCGTTGTTGAATTACAGCTCGTAACTTTTTTAAGTATTCATTCTCAGCTTCTAAATCTAGATTCTTATTTTCTAAATATTGAATCTTTTCTTCTTGACTCATATCTTTATACTTTTTTGTGATTTTTTCTTTTTTCATAGCAGAGGGTCTCCCTTTCATTTTCTCTACTATAACATATCCATTCTCTTTATAGGATTTTATCCAAGCCTGTAGTAACCCCCTACTAGATAACCCATATGTTATTGCGGTTCCAATGATTGATTGTTCCTCTAATAGTACCTTATTAATAATTTCTTGTTTTAGTTTTGGAGAATAATACCTATTTTTATCTTTTCTTAAGATATCGTATCCATGTAAATCAATTAATCGAATTAAATATTCTATGCTTGCATTTCCCACACTGTATTTCTTGGATAAACTACTTATAGTAATCCCTTGTTTTCTTTCTTTGTATAATTGTATCTTCTGTTCTCTTAGTAACTTCGACATATAAAAATGCACCTCCTTTTATTTGGGTGTCCAAATAACGGGGTGCACTTCA
>NZ_JAQFIQ010000090.1 GCF_029504745.1 Breznakia sp. PF5-3
GAGTGTGTAAATAAATCTGTGTAAATAAGAAATCTTTCCGTGATATGATAAAAGAAACGGAGAGATTTTTTATATGAAAACAAAAAACAACAAAAACTTATTAGAATTAATCCAAGATAATTATGAAATCAATTCACCAGCAGATTTATCAGCAGCAATTAAAGATTTATTCAAAGACTCATTACAAGAAATGATGAATGCAGAATTTGATTCTTCAATGGGATATGAAAAACATGACAAGAAAAGTGAAAAGACAAACTATCGTAATGGAAGTACAAAAAAGACATTAAAAAGTGAATTTGGAGAGTTTGAGTTTGAAACCCCTCGCGATAGAAATAATGAATTTGAACCAAAAATAGTTCCAAAAAACAAGCGAGATGTTTCAGGAATAGAAGAAAAAATAATATCACTGTATGGAAGAGGGCTATCAACGAGAGATATCAATGAACAAATCCATGACTTGTATGGGATAGAAGTATCAGCAACGATGGTAAGCAATATCACAGATCAAATATTACCAATGATTAAAGATTGGCAAGAGAGACCATTAGAAGCCGTTTATCCTATTGTTTTTATAGATGCAGTTCATTTCAGTGTAAGAGATGAAAGTACAGTAGTAAAGAAGGCAGCTTATATCGTGTTAGGAGTAAATGAAGAAGGCGAAAAGGAAATCATGGGGATATGGATAGGAGAAAATGAATCAGCTAAGTTTTGGCTAAATGTATTAAACGAAATAAAGAGAAGAGGTGTTAAAGATATTTTGATTATGTGTTCAGATGGATTAACAGGAATGAAAGAAGCGATAACAACAGCTTTTCCAAAAACAGTACAACAACGATGTATCGTTCATATGATTCGAAATTCAGTAAGATTTATTTATTATAAGGATTTGAAAGAGTTCTGCAAAGACTTAAAGAGTATATACACATCAAAGAATGAGAAAGCGGGATATGAGCAGTTACAAAAAGTGAAGACAAAATGGAAAGATAAATATCCATCAGCATTAAAGAATTGGGAGGATAATTGGGATGCAGTATGTCCATTCTTTGCATATTCAGATCCAGTACGACGTATTATGTATACAACAAATGCGATAGAAAGCTTGAATCGATCATATCGGAAATATACGAAAACCAAATCAGTATTTCCAAGTGATCAAGCATTAATGAAGTGTATGTATTTAGCAACCATGAATATAACTAAAAAATGGACAACACGTTATCGTAATTGGGATCAAGTTCTTGGTGAGTTATCCATTATATTTGAAGGAAGAATTTAGCTCTATGAAAATTGAATAAGGAATGGTAGTATTTAGTTAGAAAAAAGAAGCAACTTTTATTGCTTCTCATATTACGGTTAGTTCATTTACACAGATTTTTTTACACTCTC
>NZ_JAQFIQ010000091.1 GCF_029504745.1 Breznakia sp. PF5-3
CGTAAATTGAAAAAGTAAATTCCAGTTAAAAGAAAAGAAATGGAAGTAAGACAGAGAAACAACATCCAGTTCTTTTTATTATGTCGACTTCCAGTTAAGATAAATGTATAAAGTGTTTCTTCAGGAGGTAATAAAAATGAACAAGAAACAAAAAAGATACTATACACATTTAACCATAGAAGATCGATTCGTAATTCAAACCGGGATTGAAAACGAAGCAAAAAAATGTAATATCGCTAAGATGTTAGGAAAAGAGGCATCAACAATCGCAAAAGAAATACGTTCACATTTAATCATCAAACCACGTAAATCATATTCTATAAAGCCAAATAACGGAATTGATGATAAATGCATTCGTAGAGATCGTACTCCTGGGGCTTGCAACGGTTGTGATAATCTAAGTAAGTGTAAAAAGGAGCGAAGATTATACGATGCAAATAAAGCTCAAAAAGAGTATGAGTATATGCTGATAGACAGCCGAAGTGGAATTAATATGACAACAAAAGAAAGAAGAAGAGTTGCCAATATCATCAAGCCACTTATCGAACAAAGACAATCGATTGAACATATCTTAATGAATCATCCAGAAGTTGGTTTGTGTGCAAAAACATTATACAGTTATATAGAAGCTGGTGTCTTTCACGACTTTGGTATTATCAATCTATCCTTAAAAGAGAAGGTGCAGCGCAAATACAAGAATCCAAAGTATAAAAAAAGAAAAGAACCAGTGAGTTATGAAGGACATAAATATGATGATTACTTAGCCTTTAAAGAAGAATATGAAGAAAAAATGACAACCGAAATGGATACCCTCTACAACAATCATAGTGGACCATATCTACAAACCTTTCAATTCACTGATTGTAAAGTAATGATAGGAAAACTTTATCAAGAGAAAACAAATGAAAATATGGTAGCAACAATTGATGAATATGAAGAAATATTAAGTAATGAAGTTTTTAAAAAATTATTTGGACTTCTATTGACGGATAGAGGAAGTGAATTTCAAAATTCACAATTATTTGAACAAAATAAAAAGGGTAAACACAGATTAAATATCTTCTACTGTGATCCCATGTGCTCACACCAAAAGCCGCACGTGGAAAATAACCATAATTACGTTAGAGATATTCTACCAAACGGATATCCTATGGAGCATCTTACTCAAGATGACATAGATCTAATGTTTACCCATATTAATAATACACCAAGACGCTCTCTTCATGGGAAAACTCCGTTACAAATAATGAAATTTTTTTATACTGAAGATTATGAGGATATACTGAAAGCATTCAATTTAAAAGAATTAGAGCCTGATGAAGTAACATTATCATCACTGCTATTTAAGAAGAAATAAA
>NZ_JAQFIQ010000092.1 GCF_029504745.1 Breznakia sp. PF5-3
GTGCTTACCTCTTTTGTTGTTGTAAAAATCTATATAGCCACGAATCGCTTCCTCTAGCGATTTTTTTGTTTTAAACGTATACTCGTCACCAATATACATCCCTTTCTTAAGTACTCCGAAGAAACTTTCCATAATGGAATTATCAATGCAATTTCCTTTGCGAGACATGCTTTGTATAATTCCTTTTTCTTTGAGTCTTTTGTGGTAGTTGTCCATCTGATACTGCCAACCTTGATCCGAGTGAAGTATCAAACCTTCGAGGTCATCGTGTTTCTCAAAAGCCTGATCAAGCATGTCTGTTATTTGATTATAGTTTGGTGAAGATGAAATGTTATAGCTTATAATCTCAGAATTATACATATCCAAAATCGGAGAAAGATAGAGTTTACCTTCTGGTGTTTTGAATTCAGTGACGTCTGTTGTCCATTTTTTGTTTGGACCATCTGCCTCAAAATTTCTTTCGATTATATTATCCGCTTTTTTTCCAACATCACCACGATACGATTTGTATTTATTCTTTTTAATCAATTTAGAATATAACCCCATGATACTCATTAAGCGTTTTACTTTCTTGTGGTTAATTTCATATCCACGAATGTTCAACTCGTCTGTAATGCGTCTATAACCATATTCACAACGAAATTCATAATAGATATTAATGATTTCACACATAACCTTATCATTTTTAAAGTCTTTGTTGGTTTTGTTTACTGTGTAATAATATGTTGCTTTTGCAACTCTAGAAATAAGTAGGAGATATTTTAATGGGTAAAATGGCTTTAGTTCACGGATTACTTTGGTTTTATCTTCGATTGATTTCTCTCCTGAACTAAAGCTTTTAACTTTTTTTCGTATTCCTCTTTTGCTTTCATGTAAGTTGCATATTCAACCAATTCTTCTTTTGTCATTTCGGCAATGTCTTTTTTTAAGATTTCTAGTATTTTTTTTGGCATGGTAGCTATTCGACCTTTCTTTTTCATTACTATCATACCATTATTTTGTTTATAATTTTTTATCCATTGATGAAGAATTGAATCTGTTGATAATCCTATATCAACAGAAACGGATGTTACGGACTCACCTCGGATTAAAACTCTTTCTACACTATTAACTTTCAATTCGTTTGTATAGTACATATATCCTTTGTCAAATATTTCAATGCCGTGAGAAAGGTATAAACGATATTGATGTTTAATCGTCTTTATAGGAATGTCATACCTCGCAGCAATTGTTGAAGTACTCACACCAGAATCTTTTTCTAAAACAATCTTCTTTTTAATTT
>NZ_JAQFIQ010000093.1 GCF_029504745.1 Breznakia sp. PF5-3
GGGAACTGCAACAGTTTAATTGACAACTAGTTAAGATACATGTGATATTTGTTGTTGGTACTTATAGGGTGTCATCATAAACTTGGTATGAATACGCTCGTGTATATAATAAGTATCAATATAGTTAGCAATGAGAACTTTCATCTCTGCTTTCGTCTTATGACGGTTGGGATAGATAAGTTCTCTTTTTATACTCTTATGGAACGATTCTATAACGGCATTATCTGCTGGTGTTCCTGGTGCACTCATCGAATGCTTAATGTCTTTGTTTTCTAATAATTCTTGATATCTATGGGAAGTATATTGCGAACCTCTATCTCCATGAATAATCGTTGGCAGTTTCCCTATATACTCTACCAAGGGATCTATCACAATATGCATTTTCATATTTGTTGCGATTTTATAACATCTTGGGATTCGTGTTGTTAAATCAATATAGGTACTTAGATACAAACGACCATCACTGCATGTGATATAGGTAATATCAGTGACCCATATATAATCAACAACTTCTTGATCAAATTGACGCTGTAAGAGATTTTCTTTGATATATTCTTCTATGGGCTTTTCTTTGCCATATTCCTTAGTACGTTTCCGATATCCTTTCGCAACTAACCCTGCTCTTTGCATCAACATAGCGACCACCCGTTTATTGGTTTCAATGCCTTCGTCATATAACTGTTGTGCAATTCTAGGGGATCCATAGCGTCCTTCATGTTGTTTGAATACACGATGAATCTCCTGTGTTAAGAATTGATGTTTTAATGCTCTTTGTGAAGTAGTGGAAGATAGCCAACGATAATAACCTTGTCTAGTAACATTCAATAATTTAGCACTTTGTGAAATTGAGTATCGATTTTTATAAGTATGTATGAATCTAAATCTAACTATTTTTTTTGCTTCACAAAGTGTTCGAACTTTTTTAGAATTTCGGTTTCCTTTTTTAATTCTTCTACTTGCTTTTGTAAGGCGTATATATCAGCTTTATCAGGTAATCTATTACCTTGCCCTGAGAAGGCTTTATTTTGGTAACGACGATACTCCGATAGCCAACGTGAAACAATGGGGCGCGAGATTGAATATTCCTTAGCTACATTAGATACCGTTGTTACTTCACTTTCTATGTCTTTACAGACTTTTAGCTTAAATTTCTTATCATATTGTTTTCTCATAGTCTCTCCTTTTTGGTAACTTATCTTACTGTCAACTAAAGTGTATCATATCCC
>NZ_JAQFIQ010000094.1 GCF_029504745.1 Breznakia sp. PF5-3
TGTTCCTCTGTTTCTTTCATTTTACCATAGCTATTATAAAAACCGCATAAGTTGAGCCGTACGCTCTCAACTTACACGGTTAATTTTACACTCCCTAGGAGCTCTTATAAAATTGCTATTTATAAGTAATCAGTGTTTGATACATTTCACGTAACTTTTGATTTTCAACAATAGTATATTTTATATCAAGTATTTGATAACCTTTCTTTTGCATTGCATCAACTACTCCACCGATTTCTGTAGTATATTTCTTTTCTACACTAAATCCTCTGTCGTTTGAAATCTCACTTAGACTATTTAGCATTAATATATGAATATATCCATCTTGATCATGTAAATATTTATCATATATAGACAACAATGAATCACCACGTTGTAAAGACATATTCATTTGATTATCTTTTTGCTCAGCAGCTCTAATTTCTCTATTTTTTTGTTTTTCTTCCCTGTCTCTCATTTTCTCTTCTCTTGTTTTTAATAATGCCATTTTATTTCCTCTCTTTCAATTGCTTTAATCATATTATACAAAATTAGTATAGTAGTTAAAAGCAAATATTTATATCAAAAAAAGAGAAATAAAACATTATTACATATTACAATGTTTTATTAAACAATCCAGACTATAATATAGATGAAATATCTTTGGAATTTCAGAAGGAAGTCTTGGGTATAAATATGAAATTTATATAAGTACAAAAACTGAAAAAGACAACGGTAAATACTTCAAATACTGGTCGATTTAAGAGATTAGTGTTTTTTAAGTCGATTATAGATAATTTTATTTGGTAGTTAGAGCGGGAGGGTTATTATAATATCAATAGTAAAATCTTTCCTCTTTGTGAAATCATTTTAGATTGTATCAAATAAAAGAATCTAATTACACTGAAATATTTGATAACCGTTTAATATATTGCTATAATTCTATTCTAGGGAAGCATAATGTATTGAGTAAAAGGATAGGAACAAAGTATGAAATTAATATCAGATTTAAATGTTGCTAATATGAGAGTAGCATCATTATTAAACCAAAAAAACAGAGTTTGTAAAGGGAAAAAATCTTTACAAGCTGTAAAATCAAATCTTTATTCAAAAGAAAAACCAGTATCATGTGATAATGATACTTCAGACTGTTGACATAAAGGGTGTTCCATTACGGAGCACCCTTTTAATTATGTATGTTTTTAATATTTTTCGTATGCTATCAATTATGTGTGTAA
>NZ_JAQFIQ010000095.1 GCF_029504745.1 Breznakia sp. PF5-3
CATATTTTCAGCTGAAGTTTCTGGATTACTTCGCTTCCATTTGCTTTTCTTTTTTCTCATTATTGAGCGAATATCATTTATACACATCAGACGAGCTATACGCTTTATGTTGTAGTTCGCCTTTAGTCTGTTATTAACTTCGACCTTCATCCGATAAGCTCCATATAGACTATTTAATTCTTTATCTATATCCTTAATCGTGTTGAGCACGGATGTATTTTCTAAATCTCGTTTGTTTAAAGGCCTATTGAGCCATTTATAGTATGCAGCACGACTGATTTTGAAGAAACTACACATCCATTCTATGGACCATCCTTTACTTTCGTGAAACTCTTTAATTGTTTCATAAATATTTACACGTTCTTTTTTTAGTATGACTATTTGCTTGTATTTAGGAAGATGTTCTATCGCCGCCTTTCTAATTCCTCTAGCTTTTTTAGTAATTCATTCTCTTTTTCAATTTGTTTGATTTTACGCTCCAACAGTAGAATTTTTCTATCTTTCTTTTCATCATCACTTAATTCTTCTTCCGACTTTCGCTTACCACGACGGTCTTTTAGAGCCGCTTCGCCATCATCAAGATATTTCTTTACCCATGAATACACTTGAGCGTAATTCACGTTGTAGAGGCTTGCTGTTCCTTTGTAATCTTTATTGTTATTTAGACAATATTCCACAATTTCTTTTCGTTCCTCTATAGTAGTTTTTCTAGCCTTTGTCATATATACCTCCGGTTTTGGATCATAATCTTTTATTTGCTTACCTTCAGTATATATTGTAACCCATTTTATTATGATTGAACGAGAAGGAATGTTGTATTTAAGTGCGAGTTTAATATTTGAGCCTTCGCCTCTTAAATAAGCTTCTACAACTTCCGTTTTAAACGCTTTTGAATATGCTTTATTTTTTAGCTTCTTTTCAAATGCAGAAGATCCATATTTTTTGTATTGCTGTACCCAACCATATATTGCTTTATATCCATGTTTTGTCATCTTTAATGATAATGCAATTTCTCGAGCACTAATTTTTCCACTTATATAATCTTCGCATGCTTGTACCTTTTCTATCATTGTATATTTTTGATTTCTTCCCATATTAAAACCCCCTTAAATTAAAGTGCTTTATTTATTTGCACTGTATACCTAAGGGGGATAACATCATT
>NZ_JAQFIQ010000096.1 GCF_029504745.1 Breznakia sp. PF5-3
TTTCTAAAACAATCTTCTTTTTAATTTCGTTAGTCAACTTCATAAGAAAAACCCCCTTTGTTAGTTTATTGTCTAACTTTGGGGGTTCACATCATACTTGCAGTTCTTCTTTTTTATAACCATCCAAAATGCTTACATGCATTTCGTATTCCACTTTCATTACTACCGCTTGTTATATAATCCGCCACTTCTTTCAATTCATCTACAGCATTCCCCATGGCAATTCCAAGAGGTGAAGCTTCTAACATTTTAATATCATTATGTCCATCTCCAAAAGTTACAATATCTTCTTTTGGTGCATTAAGATAATCCATGACTTCATGAATCCCACCAATTTTATCATCTGGTTCCACAATCATGAACGGTGCATAATAACGCATTAAAATAATTTTATTATATTCTTCATTGTGTTCATAGTTCCAATAACTATCATCCACAATCATTCTTGTAATCTGTTTATAATCTCTACCATCAAAAGTTGGGTTTAATTCCATCACACCCCAGAATTCATAATCATCTACTTGTTTTTTCAAAGCTTCATTATTCGTAACAAAATGATCTTCACCTTCTACTGAAATTGCATATGGTATGTTATGATCTTCACATTCATTTATTAAACGATCTAATTCTACTTCATCCATACCTTTTTGAAAAATCTGTTTTCCTTTTAAATATATACTATACCCTCCATTACAAACAATATTGTCTATTCCCACTCTTTCAGCCATCATTTTCGCATGAAAATAAGGCCTTCCTGTGGCTAAAGACAAGAAATGTCCTTTCGCTTTCAAATCCTTAATTGTCTGTAACGTATCTTCAGGAATTTCATTCCCATACTCTACCCCTGTAGTTATTGTCCCATCAACATCAAAAAATATATATTTCTTTTCCATCACTTCACCAGTCCTTTTCTCACTACAACATTTATTATACATGATAAAAGGAGTCTTTTGAAATTTACTTCTGTCCTTATACTATTTTTCCAAACTATATTATCGTATAAAAAAATTAGTTAATAAAAATCAAGTATAATATTAAAAAATCATTCTATGATATTTCATTCACACTAAAAATTCTGAACTATGTCAGTTTT